>NZ_WHOV01000281.1:0-492 GCF_009765395.1 Pseudomonas sp. BAV 4579
GTGTGCAGCTGCCGCTGTCACCGCAAGCGTCGATTCACGCCCTTCTTGGTAGGGAATTCAGGAATCGCCCGGGATGCTGCATCGAGCTCGGCTTGGAGTTCGCTAGGCGTACCGGTGAGCTCTGCCGAGAGCTGCTGCGCCAATGAGTGGGCATCTTGATCGGCAGTCGACGCCGACTGATTGCGCGGTGGGCCATCGATAGTCGGGGCAGGTGCCCGGGCACGAGGTTGCGTCATGTTCACCCTCCGAAACGTGGGTCGCTGAATGTTATTCCGGTAGCACGGTGCGTCAAGAGGACATTCAGCCAGGCGGCAGCACCTGGCGCCATCGATAGGCGCCGGGGCGGATCACGCCGGCGCGAACGTTCCGCTGCCCAGATGCCCTGCACGAGAACCGAGCACCAGATGTAAAGGGTTCGCCCAAACACCAGGTAGTAGAGCACTAGGGCTTGTCTGAAAAGTCGTGTTTGCTAGCCTGTTCCTGTGATGGCAA
>NZ_WHOV01000282.1:0-402 GCF_009765395.1 Pseudomonas sp. BAV 4579
TTAGCCTGATGAGGAGATAACCAAAAGGTCCGACCGCAGGACCCTCAGATCTCGGCTGATCTCGCGATCAGCTGACCTGATAATATCAATTCTCATTCGCAAATCAACGCTATCTGCGAAGTATTCCCATCGATTATTTCTTCTGCCCAGCGGTGTCCTCGGGTGCTGCGGGATCACGCTGAATGAATGCAGCCATCCGGCAGCTTCCCGTAGGGGCGCGAAATTTTTTCAGGAGTCCTAATAGGGGATTTCGTCGTCGAAGTCGTAACCGGTGGGGGCTTGAGCGCGAGCTGGAGCCGAGCCGTTCGAGACCGGTCGTGCCTGACTCTGCCCTGCGCCCTGGCCCAAGGTGATGGATTCGATCCGCTGCGGCAGGATCGCGATCCGGTTGGCCTGGACCTT
>NZ_WHOV01000283.1:0-307 GCF_009765395.1 Pseudomonas sp. BAV 4579
CGATGCCAGTGCCCACCAGGGCGATTTCCGCCGCATCGTCGCCGGCATCAACGGTACCCTCGACGCCATCGTCGCCCCGGTCAACGAAGCCATGGGCGTGATGGCCGGGCTCTCCCAGGGCGACCTGAGCCGTACCGTGCGCGGTGACTACCAGGGGCAGTTGCTGGAGCTCAAGGAGTCGATCAACGGCACCGTCGGCAAGCTGAACCAGATCATCGGCGACGTGCGCCTGTCGGCCGACTCCCTGGCCAGCGCCTCGGAAGAGATCTCCGCCACCGCCCAGAGCATGAGCCAGGCCAGCACCGAA
>NZ_WHOV01000284.1:0-441 GCF_009765395.1 Pseudomonas sp. BAV 4579
GCTGTCCTCATCATCCTCAGCGGCAGGCGCGGCCTGGAACAGCGTCTTCCAGCCCGGCACGACGATGCGCTTGCCCACTGCCCGTAGAGCGACCTGGTTGCAGTCGAAGTCAGCCACCGTCCGGTCGAACTCGTGGTGGGGCAGGAACTGGGCGAGGTAGTGCGCGCGGATCAGGCTGTAGACCGCACATTCCTTGTCGCTCATGGCCGCCAGGTTGGCGGACTCCAGGGTCGGGATGATGCCGTGGTGCGCGGTGATCTTGGCGTCGTTCCAGGCCCGCGAGCGCTGCCCCGGATCGATGCTGGCCAGCACCGGGGCAATGGACGGATCGGTCCGGCGGATCGCCTCAAGCACGGCCGGCACCTCCGGCAGCATGCTGGTGGGCAAGTAGCCACAATCGGTCCTGGGGTAGGTCGTCGCCTTGTGCGTCTCGTACAGCGC
>NZ_WHOV01000036.1:0-13378 GCF_009765395.1 Pseudomonas sp. BAV 4579
GTAGCTCGTAGCTCGTAGCTCGTAGCTCGTAGCTCGTAGCTCGTAGCTCGTAGCGTGGACAACGGCGAGGCCTTGTCCACTGATAACTGCGGTGCCTACCAGTGGAAAACGCTACGCGGTTTTCCACGCTACGTCTCCAAACGCCAGCGGACGAAACGATGGTTGATGAGGGCGCCTTCCGGTATCGATGCAGGAAGGGCCAGCTCCACCTTGGAGCGGTTTCGATTGGGGCTGGCGCTATCACGGCCCATGGCCGTGATGACGAGGGGCTTGGCACCGTTGGGCTTCGACGATGCAGCCGTCTCAGCCTAACCCACGAGCGCGCCCTTACAGGCCCTTCTCGAAGATCTTCGAGTTGCGCTGGAAGTTGTATAGCGACGCCCGGGCCGCGGGGAGGCGTTCCACGCCGCTCGGCTCGAAGCCGCGTTCGCGGAACCAGTGGGCGGTCTTGGTGGTGAGCACGAACAGGGTGCCGAGGCCGCGCTCGCGGGCGCGTTGCTCGATGCGCGCCAGCAGGGCGTCGCCGCGGCCGCCGTGGCGGTAGTCGGGATTGACCGCCAGGCAGGCCAGCTCGCCCGCCGCCGAGTCGGCGATGGGATAGAGCGCCGCGCAGGCGATGATCAGGCCTTCGCGTTCGACGATGCTGAATTGCTCGATCTCGCGCTCCAGCACCTCGCGGGAACGGCGCACCAGGATGCCCTGTTCTTCCAGCGGGCGGATCAGTTCCATCAGGCCACCGACGTCGGCGATGGTCGCCTCGCGCAGGGTCTCGAAGGGTTCCTGGGCGACCAGGGTGCCACTGCCGGCGCGGGTGAAGAGTTCGGTGAGCAGGGCGCCGTCTTCGGCGTAGCCGACGATATGGCAGCGGCGCACCCCGCCGCGGGTGGCCTGGGCGGCGGCGTCGAGCAGTTCGGCCTGGTAGGAGCTGCCCAGGCGCGCCAGATGGGTGGGGATCTGCTGCGGGCCGATCTCGCGGATCAGGGCGCCGTGTTCGTCCAGCAGGCCCGGTTCGGCACCGTAGAGCACCAGCTTGTCGGCGCCCAGGTCGATGGCGGCGCGCATGGCGACGTCTTCGCAGGCCAGGTTGAAGGTCTCGCCGGTAGGGGAATAGCCCAGGGGCGAGAGCAGCACGATGGTGCGCTCGTCGAGCAGCCGGCCGATGCCACGGCGGTCGATGCGGCGGACTTCGCCGGTGTGGTGGAAGTCGACGCCGTCCTGCACCCCGACCGGGCGCGCGGTGACCAGGTTGCCGCTGGCGACCCGCAGCCGCGAACCCTGCATGGGCGAGGCGGCCATGTCCATGGACAGGCGCGCCTCGATGGCGCTGCGCAGGCTGCCGACGGCATCGATCACCGCTTCCAGGGTCGGGCCGTCGGTGATGCGCAGGTCGTTGTAGAAGCGCGGCTCGATGCCGCGGGCGGCCAGGCGCGATTCGATCTGCGGACGGGAGCCGTGCACAAGCACCAGGCGCACGCCCAAGCTGTGCAGCAGCACCAGGTCGTGGACGATGTTGCCGAAGTTGGGGTGGGCGACGCCGCCACCGGGCAGCATGACGACGAAGGTGGCGTCGCGGTGGGCGTTGATATAGGGCGAGGCGTGGCGGAGCCAGTTGACGTAATCGTGCATCGAGACGAAGACCCTTGGTGGATAGGCGGGAGGGTGAACGAGGGCAGGCAGGGCGTTCAGCGTCGTCGCAGCACGGGGGTTCCTCGACAGGGAGCGGATGGGCAGGCAGCCTCAGTAGACCGCCTGGAGTTTACAAAAAGTCACGCCGGGCGCGCGGGTCTGTTCATCGGACGGCCGCGGCCTCGTCCAGGCAATAGTGGTCGATCAGCTGCCGCAGCAGCGTGACGGTGGGCGCGATCCGCGCCAGCGCCAGGTGTTCCTCGGGCTGGTGCGCGCAGCTGATGTCGCCAGGACCGAGGACCAGCACCTCCTGGGTGATCGCCTGCAGATAGGGTGCCTCGGTGGCGAAGGCCACGGCGTCGGCGGTGTGGCCGGTCAGGCGCTCGGCAAGGCGCACCAGCTCGGCCTCGGCCGGCTGCTCGAAGGGCGGCACGGCGGGAAACAGCGGCTGGTAGTCGATCCGCACCCCGAAGCGTTCGGCGACGGGCAGCAGCCGTCCGCGGATGGCCTGGCGCAGGGCTTCGGGCTGCATGCCCGGCAGCGGGCGCAGGTCGAACTCCAGGGCGCACTGGCCGCAGATGCGATTGGGGTTGTCGCCGCCATGGATGCAGCCCAGGTTGAGGGTCGGCTGGGGCACCAGGAACAGCGGATTGCGGTATTCGCGCTGCCACTGGGCGCGCAGGTCGAGCAGCTCGCCCATTACCGCCTGCATGGCCTCCAGGGCGCTGTGGCCCAGACTCGGATCGGAGGAATGGCCGCTCTGCCCGAGGATGTCGATGCGCTCCATGAGGATGCCCTTGTGCAGGCGGATCGGCCGCAGTCCGGTCGGTTCGCCGATCACCGCGGCGCGGCCCAGGGGGCGGCCGGCTTCGGCCAGCACCCGGGCGCCGTCCATGGAGGATTCCTCGTCGCAGGTGGCGAGCACGATCAGCGGCTGGCGCAACTGGCGCGGATCCAGTTCGCGCACGGCTTCGAGAATCAGCGCGAAGAAGCCCTTCATGTCGCAACTGCCCAGGCCGTACCAGCGATCGTCGGCTTCGCGCAGACGCAGAGGGTCGGCCTGCCAGAGCGCCGCGTCATAGGGCACGGTATCGGTATGGCCGGCCAGCACTAGACCACCCGGCCCGCTGCCCAGGGTGGCGATCAGGTTGAACTTGCCCGGGGTCACCTCCTGGGTCTCGCAGGCGAAGCCCAGGGCGCCGAACCAGTCGCTCAGGCGGGCGATGACGCCGGCGTTGGACTGGTCCAGCGCCGGCTGGGTGCAGCTCACCGAGGATTCGGCGATGAGGGTCGAGAACAGAGCTTTCAGCGCGGGCAGGGTCATGCGGGGTCTCCTGGTCACGCCGCCATCATGGCGCCATCCGCTGCGCGATGAAACCTTCATGCGCCAGGGGGGCGGGACGGGCTAAACTAGCGCCCACGTTCTCGCCGTCCGTCGTCATGACGCGCTCGGCACGGAGCCGGACCGTTCTCTTCCGGCGCCAGGATCCTCCAATGGCCAAAGAAACCGAAATCAAGCTGCGCGCCAGTGCGGCCACCCTCGACGCCCTGCGCGCTCATCCGCTGCTGAAGAAGCGTTGCAAGGAGGGCTGGCAGCGCCACGAACTCTCCAACTGCTATTACGACACCGACACCCGCGACCTGGCCCATGCCAAGGTGGCCCTGCGCGTGCGGCGTGATGGCGAGCGCTTCATCCAGACGCTCAAGAGCCGTGGCCAGAGCCTGGCCGGGCTGTCCGAGCGCAACGAATGGGAATGGCCGCTGGCCGATGCCACCCTGGACACCGCGCTGTTCGACGACAGCTGCTGGCCGGCGGAGCTGGCCGACCTGGACCTGCGCCGTCTGCAGCCGGTGTTCGACACCGATTTCGTCCGCGACGCCGCGGAGATCGCCTGGGGCCGGGGCAAGGCCCGGACCATCATCGAGGTCGCCCTCGACCAGGGCGAGGTGCGTGCCGGCGACCAGCGCGAGGCCATCGCCGAGGTCGAGCTGGAATTGCGCCAGGGTGAACCGGCCGCGCTGCTGGAACTGGCCGAGCAGCTGGCCGCCGAATTCCCGCTGATGCCCTGCGACATCAGCAAGGCCGAACGCGGCTATCGGCTGCACGATGCCGCAAGCTACACCCTCTATCTGTCCGCGCCGGAACTGGACGCCGAGACGCCGCTGGACGAAGCCGTCGCCCGCCTCGGCTGGCACCTGCTGGCCGGCAGCCAGCGCCTGGCCGAACAGTATCGCTGGAACGGCCACTGGCGCCTGCTGGTGGACTGGGTGCACCAGCTGATCGACCTGCGCGCCCTGCTCGGCAGTCTCGGCCAGGCCGCCCCGCGGGCCACCAGCCGCGACCTGCGCCAGGCCCTCGACGAGTTGCTCGCCGACTGGCGACCACTGGCCGCCATCGGCCAGGACGACGAAGAGGCCCGCCGCCAGGCACCGCAGCGCTTCGCCACCGAACTGGAACAGCCGCGCTGGGGCCTGTTCTCCCTGCGCGCCGCGCGCTGGCTGCACGAGCGCGCCTGGATCCAGGGTCGCACCGGCCGGGGCGAGCGCCAGGGCGTGACCCCGCTCGGCCAATGGCTGCCGCGCTTCCTGGCCCAGGAAGCGGCCGAATTGCCACTGCTGCGCGCCATTACCGAACCCGAGCTGATCCAGCAGCAGCTGCCGCGGCTGGAGCGGATGCAGGTCTGGCTGCACCTGGCGCGTGGCGCCCTGGACCTGCCCGAAGCCGATCGGCTGTATGGCGAGCTGGGCAAACTGGCGCCGCTGAGCGCCCATGGCGATCTCGCCGGGGTCGCCGAACAGGCGCGCCTGGTCCATGGCCTGGCGCCCTGGAAAGCCCTGGCCTGAGCCGCCGGACGGCGGGAACGGCTGGCGCATCCGGCCGTCCATCCTGATGGCACAAGGCCGCGAGCGATTCCTTAATACAAAATCGCTATGCTGGAGGAGGCGACCAACCTGGCGGGTACGGCAGGCGGGTCGCCCCCGGTCTGGCGCCGGGTGTCACCCCGGTGCGACCACCTTTCCAAGGAGTCCAGATGTCCGCCATAGCTTCCCCTTCCGCTGATCGCTGGCTCGACCTGGGCGACATCCTGCGCGAGCTGGTCAGCCAGCAGCGGATCGATCAGCAGACCGCCGAGCAGTGCCTGCTCCTGCGCCGTGGCTCGGCCAATCCGCAGCAGCATCCGCTGGAATTCCTCGCGGCGCAGAGCGTGGACGACCTCAGTCGCCCAGGGCGCAAGCTGGACCTGGACAGCCTCACCCGCTGGCTCGCCGAGTATTCGGGGCAGCCCTTCTACCGCATCGATCCGCTCAAGGTGGACGTGGCCTCGGTCACCCCGCTGATGTCCTACGCCTTCGCCCAGCGCAACAAGATACTCGCCGTAGCGGTGAGTCCGGACGAGGTGACGGTGGCCAGTGCCCAGCCCTTCGTGCACAGCTGGGAGAGCAACCTTACCCATGTGCTGCAGCGGCCGATCAAGCGCGTGGTGGCCAGCCCCGCCGACATCACCCGCTATACCCAGGAATTCTTTCGCCTGGCCCGCTCGGTCACCGGTGCCTCGGCGGTGGAGCAGAAGACCAGCGGCGTCGGCAACTTCGAGCAGCTGGTCAATCTCGGCGCCGCCGATGGCGAGCCGGATGCCAACGATGCCCACATCGTCAACATCGTCGACTGGCTGTTCCAGTACGCCTTCCAGCAGCGCGCCAGCGATATCCACGTCGAGCCGCGCCGCGAACAGGGTGCGGTGCGCTTTCGCATCGACGGGGTGCTGCACACCGTCTACCAGTTCCCCGCCCAGGTCACCCTGGCGGTGGTCAGCCGGATCAAGAACCTCGGCCGGATGAACGTCGCCGAGAAACGCAAGCCCCAGGACGGCCGGATCAAGACGCGCATGGCCGGCGAGAAGGAAGTCGAACTGCGCCTGTCGACCATGCCCACCGCCTTCGGCGAAAAGCTGGTGATGCGGATCTTCGACCCGGACGTGCTGCTCAAGAGCTTCGACCAGCTCGGTTTCTCCGCCGACGACCTGCGCCGCTGGGCCGGCATGACCGGGCAGCCCAACGGCATCATTCTGGTCACCGGCCCTACCGGTTCGGGCAAGACCACCACGCTGTACACCACCCTCAAGCAGCTGGCCACGCCCGAGGTCAATGTCTGCACCATCGAAGACCCCATCGAGATGGTGGAAGACGCCTTCAACCAGATGCAGGTGCAGCACAACATCGAGGTGACCTTCGCCAGCGGCGTCAGGGCGCTGATGCGGCAGGACCCGGACATCATCATGATCGGCGAGATCCGCGACCTGGAAACCGCCGAGATGGCCATCCAGGCGGCGCTGACCGGGCACCTGGTGCTCTCCACCCTGCACACCAACGACGCCCCCAGCTCGGTGAGCCGGCTGATCGAACTGGGCGTGCCCTACTACCTGATCCGCGCCACGGTGCTGGGCGTCATGGCCCAGCGGCTGGTGCGCACCCTCTGCCCGGCCTGCAAGACGCCCACCGAGCTGGACCCAGCCACCTGGCAGGAGCTGACCAAGCCCTGGAACGCGCCGCTGCCGACCGGCGCCATGCAGCCGGTGGGTTGTCCGGAATGTCGCGACACCGGCTATCGCGGTCGTGCCGGGGTATACGAAATCCTCACCCTCTCCGATAGTCTGCGCGAACTGGTGACGGCGGATACCGACATCACCGCGCTGCGGCGGCAGGCGTTCAAGGAAGGCATGCGCAGCCTGCGGCTGTCCGGTGCGCAAAAGATCGCCGCCGGCTTCACCACCGTGGAAGAAGTCCTGCGCGTCACGCCCCAGAGCGAACGTTAGCGCCCCAGCAGCCCGCGAGCGGAACAAGGATAGCCAGCCGTGCAGACAATCGTCGTGAACCCTGCCGTGGGTGCCGAGGACGCCGAGCAGCGACGTCGCCGCCAGGAGGTCCTGGCGGCCTATGGCCTGCTCGACGGCCAGCCGGAGCCGGCGCTCGACGACCTGGTGGAACTGGCCGCCACCCTCTGCGACACCCCCATCGCCGCGATCAACCTGCTGGGCGAACAGCAGCAGCTGTTCATCGCCGAACGCGGCCTGGGCGTGGCGGAAATCCCCCTGGCCCTGTCCTTCTGCCAGCACCTGCACGCCGCCCGGGAAGCGCGGCAGATCGAAGACCTGAGCCAGGACCCGCGCTTCATCGACAACCCCCTGGTAAGGGATCCGGCCGGACTGAGATTCTATGCCGGGGCCCCGCTGCGGACGGCCGAAGGCGTCTTTCTCGGCACGCTCTGCGTGCTCGACTGGCAACCGCGCGAACTGAGCGCCGCGCGCCTGACCGGCCTCGAACGCCTGGCGCGCCAGGTGCTGCGCCTGTTCGAGGCCCGGCTGCAGGCGGCGCCGGTGCGGCACAGCACCCTCGACGAAACCCACTACCGCGCCCTGATGGACGTCAATCCGCAGATCATCTGGTTCGCGCGGCCCGATGGCAGCTTCGAATACGCCAATCGCTACTGGTACGAATACAGCGGCCTGAGTCCGGCCAACGTGGTCGCCGATCCCGATCTCTGGACCGCTGCCATCCATCCCCAGCAGCGTCCGCAGCTGTTGCGGCGCTGGCGCGAGGTGCGCGAGCAGAGAGTCGCCGGCAGCCTCGAATTGCAGCTGCGCGACGCCGAGGGCCACTACCGCTGGTTCGAAACCCGCACCATGCCCTTCACCAACGCCAGCGGCGAGATCGAGCACTGGGTCGGCGTGGCCCAGGACATCGACAGCCGCAAGCGGGCGGAAACGGCGCTGCGGGAGAGCGAGGCCTTTGCCCATCTGCTGCTCGAATCGACCCACGAAGGCTTTTGCGCCCTGGATCGCGAAGGGCGCGCCACCCTCTGCAACCGCGCCTTCCGGCAGATGCTCGGGCTGCCCGAGGAACGCGATATCCTCGGCGAGCGCCTGGACACCCGGCTCAGCTCCGCCCGCAGCGAGGATGGCGCCCGGGCCCTGCAGCGCGCCGCCAGCGAAGGCGCCACCCTGCACCTGTCCGCCGACGCCCTGCTGCGCGAGGACGGCAGTCTGCTGCCGGTGGAATGGCGCGCCCAGCCGCTCTGGCGCGACGGCGAGGTCCAGGGCGCCATCTGCACCTTCGTCGATCTCAGCGAACGCATCCGCAGCCATGATCGCCAGCGCTTCTTGCTCGAACTGGGCGACCTGCTGCATGGCGTGACCCACACCGGCGAAGTCGCCTCGGTGCTGGGCGACAGCCTCGGCCATCTGCTGGCCGTGCAGCGCATCGGCTATGCCCGGGTCGGTCGCGACGGCAGCCTGACCATCGACAGCGACTGGCTCGAACAGGGGCGAACCCATCGTCTCAACCTGCCCAGCCTGGGTCACTGGCACACCTCGGCGGTGCAGGAATTGCGCCGCGGCATCATCGTCAGCGTGGAAGACAGCGCCCAGGACAGCCGCCTGGGCGAGATGCGCGCCCAACTGGTAGACCATGGCGTTCGCGCCGGCCTGGTGGTGCCGCTGCTGGCCGAGGAACAGCTGGTCGGTCTGCTGTTCCTCTATGCCGATACGCCGCGTCACTGGACCATCGGCGACGTGGCCCTGGTGCGCGAGGTGGCCGAGCGCATCCGCATCGTCATCGAACGCACCGCCGCCGCCGACGCCCTGCGCCTGGCCGAGCAGCGCATCGCCCTGGCGATGGACGTCGCCGACCTTGGTGTCTGGGACTATGACATCGACCGCGACCTGATCAGCTGGGATACCCGCCTCGCCCATCTGGTCGGGGCGGGCGAGCGCCGCTGCGCGATGCGCGGCGCAGCCCTGCTGCACGCCCTGCATCCGGCCGATGCGCCCCGGGTACGCGCCTATGTGACGGCCGCCATCCAGGGCGGTGGCAACGCCTACGACCTGCGGCTGACCTTTCGGGTACGAGGTTCGCGCCAGGGCGAGTCGGTATGGCTGAGCATCCGCGGGCGTGAACGCCTGGAGCCCGGTGGGCGCCGGCGACTGGTGGGTATCGCGCGCGACATCACCCGCGAACGCCACGACGCCGACCGCATCAGCGAGACCAATCGCCAGTTGCGGCGGCAGATCGAGGAGCGCCGCGAAGCCGAAGCCCGCCAGCATGCCCTGATCGAGCTGGGCGATCGCCTGCGCGAAGGCGATCCGGAAAGCACCGGGGTCGCCGCCGCCCTGGAACTGGTCGGCACCCGGCTGGGCCTGCGCCGGGTCGGCTATGCCCGCCTCGACGAGGGCAGCGGCGCCTTCGTCCCGCAGCAGCTGTGGACGCCCAACGGCAGCTTCGACCAGGCCCTGGCCTATCCGCTGCTCGCCCCCGACCGCCTGGGCAACCAGGACGGCGCAGCGCCATTGGTCATCGACGACGTCAGCCAGGACCCGCGCGCCCAGGCCAATGCCCAGCGCCTGCTCGATCTGGAGATCGCGGCGCTGGTCGACATCCCGCTCTACGAGGATGGCCGCCTGCGCGCGCTGTTCGTCGCCCATGACCAGCGCGCCCGGCTATGGACGGAAGGTGAGGTGCAATTCCTGCGCGATGTCACCGACCGGCTCTGGTCGGCCATCTGCCGGCAGCGCTCCCAGGACGCCCAGCGCGAGAGCGAGGGCCGCTTCCGGCTCATGGCCGACAGTGCCCCGGTGCTGATCTGGGCCTGCGATGCCGACGGCCAGCTGCAATTCGTCAACCAGCGCTTCGCCAGCGAATTCGATCTGCACGACGCCGATCTGCACGACCAGGGCTGGAGCGCCCTGCTCCCGGACAGCGAGTGTCCGGCCTTCGAGGGCGCCTTCAAGCAGGCTGTCGCCACCCACAGCGCCCTGCGCGCCGAGGTGCGGGTGCGCAATGCCCAGGGCGAATGGCGCTGGCTGCGCCTGGAGGGCACCCCGCGCCTGGAGCTCGACGGCGAATTCCACGGTCTGGTGGGCTGTGGCGTGGACGTCACCGAGGCGCGCCAGACCACCGACCAGCTGGAGCAGCGCATCGCCGAGCGGACCCAGGAGCTGGGACGCAGCCACGCGCGGCTGATCGCCGAGATCTACGAGCGCGAGCGCACCGAGGAAGCCCTGCGCCAGTCGCAGAAGATGGAAGCCATCGGCCAGCTCACCGGCGGTATCGCCCACGACTTCAACAACATGCTCACCGGCATCGTCGGCGCCCTCGACCTGATCCGCCTGCGCATCGCCAACGGCCGCACCCAGGATCTGGATCGCTACATCAACGCCGCGGTCAATTCGGCCGACCGCGCCGCCGCCCTCACCCATCGCCTGCTGGCCTTCGCCCGCCGCCAGACCCTGGATCCGCAGCCGGTGGACGTGCACCAGCTGGTCGCCTCGCTGCAGGACCTGCTGGTGCGCACCGTGGGCGAAAACGTCGCCCTGCGCCTGGATCTCGCACCGGTCGCCTGGCTCGCCCACAGCGATACCCACCAGCTGGAAAACGCCCTGCTCAATCTGGTCATCAATGGCCGCGACGCCATGCCCGCCGGCGGCGCGCTGTGCATCGCCACCGCCAACCTCAGCCTGGACGCCGAGGCGGCGGCGCGCGAATCCCTGACACCCGGCGACTATGTCCGCCTGAGCGTGGCCGACACCGGCACCGGCATGCCGCCGGAGGTCAAGGCCAAGGCCTTCGAGCCCTTCTTCACCACCAAGCCGGCCGGCCAGGGCACGGGACTCGGCCTGTCGATGATCTACGGCTTCGTCAAGCAGTCCGGCGGCACCGCGCGCATCGATACCGAACAGGGCCAGGGCACCACCATCAGTCTCTACCTGCCGCGCCACCCCGAGGTGGCGGCGGTCAGCCCCGATCAGCCGACGCTCAAGGTCGCGCCCCGTGCCGAGGCCGGCCAGACAGTGCTGGTGGTGGAAGACGAATACGCCGTGCGCATGATCGTCTTGGAGGTGCTCGCCGAACTGGGCTACACCGCCCTGGAGGCCAGCGATGCCGACGGCGCCCTGCCGATCATCGAGAGCGATCAGCGCCTGGACCTGCTCATCAGCGATGTCGGCCTGCCCGGCATGAACGGTCGCCAGCTCGCCGAGATCGCCCGTGGCCGGCGGTCCGAGCTCAAGGTGCTGTTCATCACCGGCTATGCCAAGAACGCCAAGGTGCGCGGCGAATTCCTCGGCGAGAACATGGACATGCTGATCAAGCCGTTCGACATCGACGCCCTGGCCGAACGCATCCACAGCATGATCCAGCGCTAGGCCGATGCAGAGTTCTGGAACTCAGCGGACGTCTGAGCTCTCTATAGGAGACCTCAAGAAGGAGATCTCATCCATGCGCCTGAAGAAGCTTGCTCTGGTTTCCCTGATCGGTCTGCCGCTGCTGGCCGCGACCACCGCCGCCAATGCGGACGCGCGGTTCTGGCGGCATGCCGCGACCCTGGGGGCAACCTCCGGCTCGTTCTATACCACCAGCCGTGACGACCACAAGATCGTCGCCGCCACCCAGGACGACGCCAGCTCCTACCTGGCCAGCAACGGCCAGATCCGCGGCCCGTACCTGGAAGCCGCGCTGCGCGACATGCGCGCCGCCGAGCCGGGCCTGCAGGCCAGCGACAACGACCTCGCCATGCGTATCCTGACCCAGTAAGGGCAGGCAAAAAAGAACCCCGCCGGTCCTGCCGCGCGGGGTTCTTCTTTATCCGGGCTCAGGACGGCGAACGGCGCCTCAGCTTTCGCTGGCCGCGCGATAGCCGTCGGCGTCGAGCAGCCTGTCCAGCTCGGCCGCATCCTGCGGCTTGAGCTTGAAGAACCAGGCGCCGTACGGCTCGCCATTGACCTGCTCGGGCGCGTCGGCCAGCGCCTCGTTGACGGCGATCACCTCGCCGCCCACCGGGGCATAGATGTCCGAGGCCGCCTTGACCGACTCCACCACCCCGGCCTGGTCACCGGCGGCGAGGGTCTTGCCGACTTCCGGCAGTTCGATGAAGACCACATCGCCCAGGGCTTCCTGGGCGTGGTCGGAAATGCCGACGGTCACGCTACCGTCGGCCTCCAGGCGGGCCCATTCGTGGCTGGCGGCATAACGCAGGTCGGCGGGAATCTGGCTCATGAGAGGTCCTCGGGGCTGGCACGGTTAAAAGGCAAGGGTAGCCTGCCGACCCCGGGGACCGCCATCGCTGGCAGGGCTTAATTGGGGCCGATGCTCGCGCAGCTGCGGTTGTCGACGTACTTCTTCAGGGTGGCCCACTGGGGTCGATCCACGCCGTTGACGGGCTCCACCGCCAGGTTGTAGTTGCCCCAGCCCGGGCCGGCGGCCCAGTAACTGGCCGGAATGCAGTGCTGCTTGAGATAGGCCAGCATGTTGTCCATGGCCACCAGCCAGCGCGGATCGTCGTCCGGCACGCCAAATTCGCCGATGTAGCCCTGCTTGCCATTCTTCTTTAGCCAGTCGACGAAGGGCCTGACGCGATTCACCCCGACCATGGGGTCGAAGCCGCTCATGTCCTTGCTGGCGTACTGGCCGCCGCCGTCATTGTCGAAGTAGACGTGGGCGGAAAAGATCAGCTTGTTGGCCGGGTCCTTGAGCGCCAGCAGGGGGTCGTTCCACTGCGGCCAGCGGGCGGCGCTGGACCAGCCGTTGCCCTCGACGATGATGGGATGAACGCTGTCCACGGTACGGATGCCGTTGATGCCGTGCTGGGCGGCTGTCGGCCAAAAGGCTACGGCGTCGTGGGGCTCGTTCATGATGTCGTAGCCAAAGAGCGCCGGATGCTTGCCGAAGCGAAAGGCCAGGCGATAGGTCACGTCCCAGTAGTTGAAATAGCTGACCTTGCCGGCGCCGATGACCTCGCCGCGATAGCGCGCATAGTTGTGCAGATCGAGGATCACCTTGACGCCGTACTTCTGGGCATAGTTGAGCGTCTGGGTGACCAGGGCGCCATAGTCCGGATCCAGCGTGGCATTCAGCCTGGGCTGGATGCGCTCCCAGATGATCGGAAAGCGCACCAGCTTGATGCCCTTGGCGCTCCAGTCCTTGAAGTGCTGTTCGCTGGGGAAGATGTAGTTGCGGTTGTTGAGACCGGGCAGCACCTGGCTGGCGAAGCCGGCACCGGAAAAGTTGAGACCGACCAGCTCGACCGCCTGGGCCGAACCGAAGAAGGCGCTGCTCAGGGCCAGGGTACCGGCCAGCCGCAGGGAAAACTGGCGCCAGCGCCGGGTAAGGGATTGCATGACTGCACCTGTGAAAGAGAAAGACTCCCCGCCCCCGCAAGCTAGCGGGTTCTGGCGTAGGCGAGCTCAGGCGACCGCGTCCGGTTGCGGCGCCACTGGGTGCGACTTCGTCGTCATTGTTGGGGCAGCTATCGGCGTCCCAGCCGCCAGCTTTAGAAATTTTTCCCTGCAAACACAGCCGGTTACGCTTTAATTCGCGTCAGATAGCCGCCACTTTTCCACAGGCGCCAGCGCAGTCAGGCTAACGCCTTGAATCGACAAGACTTTCTGTATCCATAAAAGGACGGGTGAGGAGCCTCAGCACGCAAAAAGACCGACAGACCAAAAGCAGTCATTTCCAAAACCGCTCGGAACGAGCCTGCCGGTTGTGCTCTAGAACCTGGCCCGGAACGTTCCTTGGACGCCGCGCTCTATCCTGCGAGCCCTTCGCGAGAGCCCTGCCATGCCCCTGAACGCGCGCCCGCCCCTGCGTACCCTGGCCGTGACCCTGGCCGCCGTGACCCTCCTCGGCTGTGGCGAGACCGCGCGGCTGCAGCGCGAAGCCGGGTATGGCCCGTCACCCACCCTGCCCGAGCCCCACAAGA
>NZ_WHOV01000285.1:0-523 GCF_009765395.1 Pseudomonas sp. BAV 4579
GGTTACCTGGATCGAAACCGCCGGAGCGGCGATGTTCGGGTACTGGTTGATCGGTAGATTGACGATCGCCAGGATGCCGGCGAGCATCATCACCAAGGCGATTACCCAGGCGAAGATGGGCCGGTCGATAAAGAACTTTGACATCGGGCGCTCCCTTTATTGGCCCTTACCGGCCGGCTGCTGCTCGGCGGAGGCGACGTTGCCGGCAGGCTTGGCAGTGACACTGGCGCCGGGTTTAACCTTCTGCAGACCTTCGGTGATGACCTTATCACCCGCTTCGATGCCTTTGGACACCAGCCAGTCGGCACCCAAGGCCCGCTCGGTCACCAACTCGCGCAGCTCGACCTTGCCTTCCCCATTCACCACCATGGCAGTGGGCTTGCCCTTCTGATCACGTGTGACCCCTTGCTGGGGTACTAGAATGGCATTCTGGCGCACCCCCGATTGCAGCTGAGCACGCACGAACATACCGGGCAGCAGCAGCTTGTCGGGGTTGGGGAATTCGGCGCGGATGGTCACCGAG
>NZ_WHOV01000037.1:0-43109 GCF_009765395.1 Pseudomonas sp. BAV 4579
TGAGGTAGCTAATCCCATTACCCAGGAGAGATACAAGGTTGGGTTGAGACGGCTCTATCGTCGAAGCCCAACGTTGGCGGTGCTGGGCTTCGCTGGCGCTCAACCCAACCTACAAAAACCTACCGCCGCTTCCCGCGAAATCCCGTAGCGCCGCACCGTCCAGGCGATAGCGCACCCACTCGCCCTGCGCCTGGGCGCCCAGGCTTTGATAGAAGTCGATGGCCGGGGTGTTCCAGTCCAGCACGCTCCATTCCAGGCGGCCGCAGTCGTTGGCCACCGCCTCGCGGGCCAGTTCGCGCAGCAGGCCCTTGCCCAGGCCGGTGCCGCGAGCGCTGGGACTCACATAGAGGTCTTCCAGGTAGATGCCGTTGCGGCCCAGCCAGGTGGAATAGCTGTAGAAATACACGGCATAGCCCACCACCGCGCCCTCGTGCTCGGCGACCAGCGCCCGGGTCGGGGTAGCGGCGGCGAACAGCGTGGCCTCGATCTGGGCCGGGCTGGCCAGCACCTCGTGGACGGCCCTTTCATAGTCGGCCAGTTCGACGATCAGTTCGTGGATGCGGCGGGCGTCTTCGCGGCGGGCGGGGCGGATCTGGGTGGTCATGGGTGCCTTGGTCTGGTCGCGGGGCGGCGCCGACCTCAGGAGGGCACCGCGGCCCGATTGGCGGACCCGGCCAGCATGGCGGCGACCTGCGCGGCCAGCTGGTCCAGGGTGAAGGGCTTGGTCATGAGCTCCATGTTACCACCCAGAAAGGCCGTCCTGCTGAGCGCGCCTTCGGCGTAGCCGGTGAGGAACAGTACCGGCAACCGTGGCCTGAGCTGCTGGATCACCTCTGCCAACTGCCGACCATTGAGGCCTGGCAGGCCGACATCGGTCACCAGCAGATCCAGTTGGGGAATCTGATCCAGCAGGCGCAACGCGGCCTTGCCTTCGGCCGCGCTCCACACTCGATAACCCAGGGCTTCCAGCGCTTCCTGATTGACCAGCCGGACGGCATCATCGTCCTCCACCAGAAGGATGGTCTGCCCGGCACCCTGGGCTAGCGCCGCCGGCTCAGGCCGTAGCGGCTCTCGGCGCTGTTCGGCCAACGGTAGAAAGACGCAGACCTGCGTCCCGCTGCTGTCGCTGGCGATGGTCAGGCGGCCGTTGCTCTGCCGGGCGAAGCCATACACCATCGACAGGCCCAGCCCCGTGCCCTGACCTTGCGGCTTGGTGGTGAAGAAGGGTTCGAGCACCTTGTCCAGCAGCCGCTCCGGGATGCCGGTCCCACTGTCCCGCACCTCGATGCAGACATAGTCTCCCGGAGCCAGGGCATCGTCCTCGGTTCCCTGTTCGGTAACGGCGACCAGGGACGTCACCAGGGTGATGACCCCACCGTCCGGCATGGCATCGCGGGCGTTGATCACCAGGTTGAGCAGGGCGTTCTCCAGTTGATTGGCGTCGGCCAGGATCCAGGGCAGGTCATTGGCAAGGACCAGGGTTACCGAGATCTGCTCGCTCACCGTGCGTTGCAGCAGTTCCTGCAGCGCCAGGATCAGTTCGTTGGCGGACATGGGCCGGGATTCCAGCGATTGCCGGCGCGAGAAGGCCAGTAGGCGCTGGGTGAGCGACGCTGCCCGATGCGCCGACTGCTGCGCTGCATCCATGTAGCGCTCCAGGCCTTCCAGCTGGCGCTTGCCCTTGAGTCTCATCAGATCCAGCGCGCCCAGCACGCCGGTCAGCATGTTGTTGAAGTCGTGGGCGATACCGCCGGTGAGCTGGCCGACCGCTTCCATCTTCAACGACTGGCGGAGCTGCTCTTCGGCGCGACCGCGCTCGGTGGTTTCCCGTTGCAACTCGCTCAAGGTATGGGCGAGGGTGCGCGTTCGTTCCGCCACCTGGGATTCCAGCTCTTCGTTGAAGCGCCGCAATGCCAGTTCCGCGCGCTTTTCCTCGCTGATGTCGGCAATCATCGTGGTCGCGCCGATGACCCGCTGAGCCTCGTCGTGCAAGGGCACCGCGCTGACGCGCAACCAGGATTCCTCGCCTGCGTCGTTGGAGTGATAGAAGTCCTGTCCCTTCACCCGCTCGCCTCGCAAGGCCCGCGCCCCCGGGAACTGATCAGGTGTCAGCAATTGACCGGCAGCGTCGAGCGCGGCCCAGCGTAGCGCCTCCTCAGGGTGCCGAGACGGAATCTGGCGGCCGGACACATGCTGGTCATAGAACGGGTTGCTGACCAGAATGCGGCCTTCACCGTCCATGAAGCACACCCCGACTGGCAGGTTTTCCAGCAGCGTCTGCATGCGCTCGCGCTCCTGGGCGAGTTCGGCGAGGCGATCGCGCATATCGAACTGGCGCAAGCGCGAGCGCCAGGCGGCCGCGACGCTGCTCAGCAGGGAAGCCCCACTCAGAGGCCGTTCCAGGATGACCAGATTGGTCGCCGCCGCAGGCAACTGACGGCGCAGGAGATCATTGCCCCGTCCCGAACGCTTGGAATCGGACGCCAGCAGCACCAGGGGAATGTCCGACCAGGTCGGCTGCCGTTCCAGTGCCTTGGCCAGGGATCCCATGTCCTGGCGCAAGGCCTCTTCGGTGAAGACGATGATGCCGATGTCGTCGCCAAGCGTCGCCGCCACCTCGTCCAGGGTGGACAGATAACGGGTGTGGTAGCCCTGGGTAAAGAGCCGCTGCAGGCTGGCTGCATCACCTCTCAAGGGCGCGCAGATGATGAGTTCGCAGGACGCCGCTGCGTTTCTGGTCAATCGCGCTCTTCCATCAGGGGCTGTTTGGCACCGAAATACTCCGGCGTGCCGGTCAGTACGCCGCGGAAGTCCACCAGGGGTTTGCCGACCCGAATGCCCTGGGTGTCGATGCGCAATTCCCGGATCGCGTCCTCGTGACCGCCCCCGCGGTGCTTGAGGATGGAAATGGCCTTGCGTAGGCGCCCCTGCGCCTCGAAGAAGCGGATCAGCACCACGGTGTCGGCGATATAGGAGATATCGAGACTTGAGGTCATCGAACCGACCAGCCCGTGCTGGGGATTGATCAAAAAGGTCACCACCCCGGATTGGCTCAGGTACGAGAGCAATTCGTGCATCTGCAGGATCAGCTGCTGTTCCTGCGGCATGGCAGCCAGGTAACCGTTGAGGCTGTCCAACACCAGCATCCTGCAACCATGCGTCTCGACATCCCGCCGCACGCGCCAGGCGAACTCGCCCGGAGACAGCTCGGCGGGATCGATCTGGTGGATCACCAGCAGCCCTTCCTGCATGTGGCGCAGCAGCGGCATGCCCATGCTGTCCGCGCGCTTGAGCAGGGTGCCGATGCGCTCGTCGAACTCATAGACGGCGCACTTTTCGCCGCGTGCGCAGGCGGCCATCACAAACTGCAGGGCCAGGGTGGTCTTGCCGGCACCGGCCGGGCCGGTGAGCAGAGTGCTGGTGCCCCGCAACGGCCCGCCGTGCAGCAGGGCGTCCATATCGGCGATGTTGCTGGGCACGGGTTCGCCGGCAAAATCCTGGTAGCGCCCTGCCGCGATCATGCGCGGATAGACCTCTAGCCCGCCACGGCGGATGGTGAAGTCATGATAGCCGGCGACGAAGTCCACGCCGCGCAACTTCTGGACCTGTAGGCGACGGCGGGCAGCACCGAATTCCAGCGTCAGCCGCTCCAGGGTCAGGACACCGTGGCAGAGGCTGTGCAGGTGGTTGTCCCGTTCGCCGCCGCTGGTGGTCAGGTCGTCCACCAGCAGCACGGTGAGGCCACGCCCGGCAAAGAATTGCTTGAGCGCCAATACCTGGCGTCGATAGCGTAGCGGGTCCTGAGCGAGCAGGCGCATCTCGGACAGGCTGTCGAACACCAGGCGACGAGGCTTGAGCTCATCTACGCGAGCCTGGATCAGCCCTATGGTGTCACCCAGCTCGGACTCCCAGGGATGCAGGATGGTTTGCTCCTGCGCACCGCCCAGTACCGCATCGGCGGCCGACAGCTCGAAAAGATGCACGCCGTCCAGGCTCCAGCCATGGGATTCGGCGACGCTCTGCAGCTCTTCCCCGGTCTCCGACAGCGTGATGTAAAGCACCGACTCGCCCTGGCGCACGCCTTCGAAGAGAAACTGCAGACCCAGCGTGGTCTTGCCCGAGCCCGGAGTGCCCTCGAGTAGATAGAGCCGATCTTTCGGCAAACCACCGCGCAGTATCCCGTCCAGGCCGGGATTGCCTGTCGCGATGATGGACGGGCTAGGAAAGCTCATGGGTGACGGGACCTCGCGGCGAAGGAGCGAAAGAGGACAGCAAGCCCGCCGCGCAGACGGCTTCCGAGCAGACCTTGGAAAGACGGTGTAGGCAACTGCTGGAATTGCGCCGGAAGATGGCGGTACAGGAAGTCAAAGGCACCTGTCGCCCTGAATTATCGTCAGTCTAATCGCGTCGCCTGTCTCGGGCCACTCCGCCGGTAGCGTTCGACGCGCCGCCGGTGCTTCCCGGAGCTCTAACGGCACCTCGTGGTGTCTAGGCGATGCCGTTCGGTCCATCCAGCACCCGGCGTACCTTGCGCGCCAGATCATTGGGGATATAGGGCTTGGAGATTACCTCGAACTCCGAACCGCCGATGTCGGTGCGCTCCAGGGAATTCTCGGCGTACCCGGTGGTGAGCAGCACCTTGATCTGAGGATGCAGCCGCTTTACCTCCCGTGCCAGCATCACCCCATTCATGCCGCCGGGCATGATCAGATCGGTGAAAAGCAGCTCAAACGGCTGCTCGCTCTCGCGCAGTACCCGCAAGGCTTCACTTGCATTGAAGGCGATCTGCGCGGTGTAGCCGTAGTCTTCCAGCACCAGTTTGGCGAGTTCGGCGACATCCGGCCGGTCTTCCACCACCAGGATACGCTCCGTGCCGCTGCGGCGATCCGAACGCTGCTCCGCCTGCTGATGGGTGATGCGGCTGTCGTCAACCGGGAAGTAGAGGCGCAGCGTGGTACCCACGTCTTCTTCCGAATAGATGCGCACCGTGCCACCGGACTGCTTGACGAAGCCATAGACCATCGATAGCCCCAGCCCCGAGCCTTTGCCTTCTTCCTTGGTGGTGAAGAAGGGGTCCATCACCCGGTCGCGGATACTGGCGGGCATGCCATGACCGTTGTCGGTGATCGCCAGGCTGACGTAACGACCGGGCATCAGCCCGTCGTACGACATGCTGGCCAACTCGCGCACCTCGACGTTGCGCGTTTCAATGCCCACGCTGGGCTGCGGGCAATTCACCAGAGCGTCCCGGGCGTTGATCAGGATGTTGAGCAGCGCCACCTCGGCCTGGGTAGGGTCGATCCGGCAATTCCACAGCTCGGGATCCAGCTGGGTGCGGATCTCCACGGCGCCCAGGGTACGCTCGGCCAGCTCATGAGCGCCGCGGACGAGGTTGTTCAGATTGAGCACCCGGCCTTCGAGCTTCTGCTTGCGCGAAAACGCCAATAGTTGCTGGGTGAGGGTACTGGCGCGTTCGGCCGCCGACTTGGCATGGGTCGCGCTGCGCACGATGCGTTCCTGATCGAGGCTGGGCCGCTCCGCGGTGCGCTGGATGATGTCGATGTAGCCCATCATCACCTGCAGCAGATTGTTGAAGTCGTGGGCGATGCCGCCGGTGAGCTGACCGAGCGCCTCCATCTTCTGCGCCTGACGCAGGGCATCCTCGGCATCGCGCCGCCGGCTGACATCCAGCTGGGACGCGAAGTAATAGGTCAGTTCGCCCGCATCGTTGTACACCGGGGAGACGAACAGCGCATTCCAGAAGGTCGAGCCGTCCTTGCGATAATTGATGATCTCCACCGAGATCTCGCGTTCCTGCTCCACCGCCTCGCGGATCTGGGCGACCACCGAGCGATCGGTCTCCGGCCCCTGCAGAAAACGGCAGTTGCGCCCCAGCAGTTCGTCCACCCGGTACCCGGTCATGTCGGTAAAGGCGTTATTGGCGAACAGGATCGGGTTGTCCGGCTGGTTGGGGTCGGTGATCAGCATCGGCATCCGCGTGGTTTCCACGGCGGCGAAGAAGATGTTCTTGCCCTCGTGCGAGACATCGCTCGTCGCGGAATTGTCGACCCGCGCCTTGCGGGGTGGGTGCTTCTGGCTCACGGAGGCGGAATCCTTGCGCAGGCAAAATTAGGCGTCTTGGCCCTCAGACAGCCAAGCGGCGAAAAAACTTCATTGGTACCCCTTGCGGGCCCGTCTGGCATAGCTGTTTTCTGGCCTTAAAGCCAGGCGTGATGCGGCGTTGGCGGCCATTTGCCAGCGTACCGCTCACCTGCCTCAGGTGACCGTTAGGTAGGTTTCGGGAGAACCTCTTCAACACCCGCTGTCTGACCTGCCATGAAGCCAAGAAGCCTTGAAATACAAAGACAAATTCTTGTTCTGGAAGATGATCCTGGGCAGCGCGAATTGCTGACCGAAATCCTTACCGAACAGGGCCTGGATGTCGTGGCGGTCGCTTCCAGCGACGCGGCCTTGGCCCACATGGATAGCCGCGGCAGCGATACCAAGATGGTAATCGCCGATGTCAACGTGCCGGGCATGCTGGACGGCTTGGCCTTCGCCCAGCTGGCCGCCGTCAGCTGGCCCACCGTGCCCTTCATCATCATCTCCGGCTACATCGACCAGGATCTCGCCATCCTGCCGCGCCGAGCGGCCTTCCTGCCAAAGCCCTGGAGCGTGGCCGACCTCAGCCAACTGGTCGAGGACCTGCTGCCGCGTCGCTAGGGTCCTGCTTCTTGGGTGGCGCAACCTGCCCGTGCCGGCCTGCCGCCTTTACAGTCACGCCTCCTTTCGTCCCCCGAATAGACGCGCTCGTCGGCAGTACCCCCTTTCGACTGGCCAAATGATATGACGTCCGTCGGCATGCCCGTTTTGCAGGGAACCAAAAGCCTTGAACGCTATCAATGTGCCATCTATTCCCGACTGGCAAGGAGCGCTTCATGGACGCAGTCATCACCCAGATTTCTCAGATCACCGATTGGGAATTTCTCATTGCGCTGGAGCGCAGCCTGGAAAGCCGCGGTCGCCTCGACCTGGCCGCACGCGAAGCCCTCGAACGCCAGGGCAGACTGCTCTCGCGCCGCTACCTGATGCAGAAGGGCAAGCTCGGCAACGGCCCCTTCACCCCGGTGGAAAACGAGATCCTCGACGTCCTGGCCACGGCCACGGCCGCCCTGCGCCGCAATCGGCGCCTGCCCCACAACATCGTCAAGACCCTGCGCGCGGGTGGCCTGATCGAGGCGGTCGAGCGCAACGTCTGCCACGCCGGCGCGCTGCAGTGCCGCACCGACTTCGAAGCCGACGGCATTCCCCGCGGTACCCTGGAGCGCATCGTCGATCGCAATCCCCAGGCCTTCGAGCTGGAAGCCCGCCGCGCCGCCGCGCGCTACATCGCCGAGCAGGAACCGGCCTTCCGCGCCGCCGGCTGAGTCTCGCCATGGCCGCCTGCGGGCGGCCATGGCGGTTCGAGAGCAGGCTGATCGCCGTCCTGACCCCGTGCTACCGTTTCCAAGCCCCCAGATGAAACGAGCCCTGTCATGGCCCTCGCCGATAACCTGCTGGCCTTCACCCTGGCCGCGTCCCTGCTCACCGTCACCCCAGGCCTCGATACCGCGCTGATCCTGCGCACTGCCGCTGTCGAAGGACGCGCCCAGGCCTGGCGTGCGGCCCTGGGGATCAACGCGGGCTGCCTGCTCTGGGGCGCCGCCGTGGCCTTCGGCCTGGGCGCGTTGCTGGCAGTCTCGGAACTGGCCTATACGTTGCTGAAGTATTGTGGCGCCGCCTACCTCTGCTGGCTCGGCCTCAACCTGCTGCTGCGACCTCGTACGGCGCTTACGCCAGCGGCAGGCGAGGGCGGCACGGCCTCCAACTGCTTCGTGAAGGGCATGCTGGGCAATATCCTCAATCCCAAGGTCGGCATCTTCTACGTGTCCTTCCTGCCCCAGTTCATTCCCCAGGGCCAACCCCTGATCGCCTGGACCTTCGGCCTGGTCGCCATCCATGTGGCGCTGGGCCTGCTCTGGTCCCTGACGCTGATCGGCGCCACTCGCACCCTGGGCAAGGCCCTGCGCCAGACCAGGGTGATCCGCTGGCTGGATCGGGTGACGGGGATGGTCTTCCTGCTGTTCGCCGCCAAGCTGGCGTTGAGTCGGCGGTAGAGAAGGGGGAGCGGCGCTTCCGAGCGGGCGCCAAAGCCAGACGCCAGAAACGACAAGGCCCGCACTTGGCAAGCCTTGGAGGTGCAAGCGCGCAGGTGGATGCCCCTTTTAGCCCAGGCGCCGCCCACCTCCAGGCATTGACGCACCCGCCAGCGACTCGATGATCCTGCATTCCGCTATGGTCCCGCCGTGGCAGCACGCCAACAGTCGCTGCAATTCGCTCTCCAGGGCTTGCAGATCGGCAAGCCGCTGCCGCACCTGCTGTAGGTGTTCTGCCACCAGACCATCCACAGCGTCACAAGGCGCCTGCTGTCTATCCGCCAGGCCGAGTAGCTCCCGCACTTCATCCAGGCTGAAGCCCAGCGTACGGGCACGTCTGACGAAGAGCAGCCGATCCCGTTCGGTCGGGCCGTACATCCGGTAGCCGGCCGCAGAGCGCGTCGAGGACGGCAGCAACCCTTCCTTTTCGTAATAGCGAATGGTGACGGTCTTGGTATCCGTGGCCTTGGCCAACTGACCGATGGTGTACGTAGAGGCGTTCATGGCCTTGACCTTATAGCGACTATAACCTTCAGCCTAGGGCAAATCCTGAGTGTTGCCGAGAGGGTGCTGTGGACAGTTGCTGCGAAGACAAGGCCAGCGAGCTGGCTCAGTTGCGAGGTCGCCAGAGTCGCGTGCTCTACAGTGTGCTGGCGATCAATGCGGTGATGTTTCTGCTGGAGTTCGCGGCCGGTTGGCTGGCCGGCTCGACGGCGCTGCTCGGGGATTCCCTGGACATGTTCGGCGATGCCTCGGTCTATGCGCTGACGCTGTTCATGCTACATCGCGGGGATAGAGCTCGCGCCGGTGCTGCCCTGGTGAAAGGCGGCTTCATGCTGCTGTTCGGCGTGCTGGTGATCGCGGACGCGGTGCGCAAGGTGATCCTGCAGGAGGTGCCCCAGGCCGACTGGATGGGCTCGGTCGGACTCGTCGCACTGCTCGCCAATACCTACTGCTTCTACCTGCTGTACAGCCATCGCGCGGACGATCTGAACATGAGGTCCACCTGGATCTGTTCACGGAACGATCTGGTCGCCAATACCAGCGTGGTGCTGGCCGCCATCCTGGTGGCTGTCACCGGCAGCCTCTGGCCAGACGTCCTGGTCGGTCTGGCCATCGCCGCGCTGTTCCTGCTCTCGGCCTGGCAGGTCAGCCGTGAGGCCTACCGCGCGTGGCGTCTTGCTTCGGAAGGGCAGGGAGAGCCAGCGCAGGAGCTGCAAGTCGCTCCGATGCAAGAGCCGCCGGTGTCTTCCTGCTGCGGCGGTAAGGCGCCAGCGGTCATCGTTGCGCCTGGTCAGCGCGCTCCGGCTGCTTCGTGCTGCGCCTCTGACAGCAAGAAGGGGGCTTTTGAAGCCGTGGAAAAGCCAGGCCGCCCGTAGGCGGTCTGTTGCTGTGCAGGCAGGGGCGGGCAAGGCGATCTCGTCGCTCCTTGGGTCGTGGACAATCCACCACCGAGACGTCCGCTTCCCGGTTTGGCATGCCGGAGAACAGAATGGGCGCCTGTGGGAGCGGTCGTGCAGGAGAGAAAAGGGGTGAGCGCCGCGAGGGCAGATTGCCAAACGCCAGAAACAACAAAGCCCGCACTGGGCGGGCTTTGGGGTGATCCTTGCGGGTCAGATTGGTCGGGGCGACTACGTCAATACATTCGTCTCTAAGCTGCTTAGATGCTGGATTCTAGGCGGTTTGTGATCTCTGGGCATACAAGCTGGCATACACGGTGGTTTTGATCCACTGCTTGCGCGTCAGTCCTTCTAGCCTGTCTGGTTTATTCGTTCGGAGAAAAAAGTCCTACGGAGATTGCTGCAGCCATAAGCGGGGGTACAGCATTCCCAACCTGACGAGCCTTGGAATTTTTTGAGCCAAAAAAAGTGAAGGAACGTGGAAACGTCTGTAGCCGTGCAGCTTCCCGCAGGCTCAAGGCTCGGTCTTGGACAGGGTGTCCAAAACGTCCATTTGAATAGCTTATACAGCGTGTTGTTAGACCTACTGCCGGCTTGTCCCAGCTCAGCCTTCCGTACACATCTGAATGCCCTTTGTATCCCTTGTGGCATTCAAGAATCAATTCTTCAGGCCAATGTTCTCTCCCTCCACCTTCAGGAGTATTCTGAATTCTTTGCAGGTTCAAATCAGAAAGTTTTAGTGCAAAGTGATCAGGGTCCCGTTCATTGACCTGGCCATTTAATAGTGGGGGAAGTTCGGATATCCAGTCGCGTAATGTTGAGTAGGGTATTTTACTGGCGCCGTGACTTGGCGCAGGTATAGATACTTTGTTTTTTGGACGCTATCAGAACAAGTCTGGCACGTCTTTGAGGTACACCAAACCACTGGGCTTCTACTACCTTGGAGTCGTGGTTGTATCCAAGTCTGTCAAGAAGCCCTAAAAAATTCTTGAAAGTCTTACTGTTCGCAGCGCGACGCTGTATTCCTGGGACATTTTCCACAAAAACATATTCAGGTAGCCACGCTTCGACAAATCGACCAAACTCGTCTAGCAACGTAGATCTGGTGTCGCTAGAGGTTCTTTGCCGATTTTGTTTGGAGAACGGTTGGCAAGGAGCACACCCACAAAATAGAAGTGGATTCTCTCTTTTGCCTAAAATGTGGCTAATGTCATCCGTTTTTACTTCGCGGATGTCTTTCTGTATCGTATTAGCGTCGGGAAAGTTTTGTTTAAATGTCTGAATCGCATCGTAGTCGATGTCGATAGCCATTTTTATATTGAGTCCGATATCACGGAATCCACAGCTGGTGCCGCCGCATCCAGAGAAAAAGTCGAATACGTCAACGTTCATAGCGGTCTCAGTCAATGTACTTCCGTAAAGTCCTGGAGAGCTCAACAATATCGAGGTGGTCAGGGGGGATAGTGGCCAGCTTTCTAACTTGTGTCTCAAGTATCTCAGCTGACGTGACCGTTTCGGTATCCATTAGCCCTTTTTCTAATCGGGTGAGCTTAGCATACTTTTCTTTGGATTTCTCGTTTTCACATAAAGCAGTGATGGCTGTTTTTTCCATATTATTCCAGATGAAGACTTCTGGATTCTCGTCTGGAAGATAGCTTGTATGCTTGATGATGTATTCTAGAAATCCCCTTTCCAATTTCTCAAGTGCTTGCTCAGCGTTCGGGTCATCCCCGCCGTTTCGTGAGAATTCAATTGATTGAGCACCTGTGAAAGTCTTGATCTGTTCCTTGATGGCTTTTGTGTCTATTTCAGGAATGTTTTCAGGAGGCGTGATGGCCTTCTGCGGTTTTTGATCGCCGTCTAACAAAAACAATACGTTATTTACTTGGGTTTGAAAAAGGCCGGGCATGCATGTAGTGAATATTGATTTGGCACCGCCTGGATAGGGGATAATCTCAAATTGCTCCATCGCCGCTTCTCCAATCAGCCTGAGGGCCTTCCTAACAATTTCCTTGGCTAGAAGGTCTTCTACAAATATTTTCTTTTTGTTAGCAGGCGAAAGACCAAGATGGAAAAATGCTTCATTCGGCTTTACGTTTTGCGGGCAAACAACTCGCCCCGATGCCAGGTTTTGCTGCAGCAGCACTATAGCGTTGTCCGGAAGCTGATCAATTATTGATTTTGAATGAGTGCCAATGAATATTTGATGCTTTTTCTGAATGCACTGCTCGGATAAAAATTCTATGAGCTTTGACTGTGCTCCAGGATGAAGTGAGACTTCCGATTCATCTATGACTATCAGCGTCTTATCCTTAGCCTTTAGAATCTTGTGAACCAAAATTATGACTGCAAATTCTCCGCTTCCTGCGAATGCTTCGCTATAGCTTAGATCTCTTGTTTTGATTATGGCTGTATAGGAATTGTTTTCAAACAGATCGTGCAGGATGAGTTTTATGCTGACATATTCTCGGCCTACTATGTCCGAAATTTTTCTCAATTCAATTGCACTAAGCTCAATGTTGGAGAAAATTTGCTCTTTTCGTCCTTTAAATGGTCGAAGCGTTTTAAGGTCTTCATTAACTGCTCGCTTTAGATAAACTGAGCGCTGTCTGAGAATTTTTTTCGGCTTTCGTCCGCGTAGAGCTGATACTGACTGTCCACGATAAAGAAGCTTATCAAAGGCGCTGATTTCGTTTCTGAAATCAATAACCAGCACTTCTTTTTTTATTCCTTTCCATCGGGTTCTTGTCCTTCCTGGATGTACTTTGCCATCTGCTAACTTGGGAAGCCTTGTCATACCATCTCCGACTAGTGGCCTAGACGGCTCCCAATAATCAGGTTCATCAGGCTTGGAAATTCTTGTTTGTATTACCTCCACTATGGCTTTCGAAGTCGGATCTTTGTAGCCAAATATATATCTCGGTCGTCCCCCAGTTTCATCTATTGGATCTACGTCCGTCGAAAACCAAAAGTCGCCGAGATTCGAGTATTGTGGACAGCAGGCAAGCGCTCTTAGAACTGAGCTTTTATTTGATCCATTAGGGCCAACAATGGCTGTTATTGGAAAGCTAAACTCGATGCGAAGGTACGGTTCTAGGTTCTTGAAGTGGGGGAATCTAATGTGCCTGACAGATGGCTCGAATTGATCGAATTCAAAAGCCGCTTGAAGACCTTTAATGTTTATCATGATTTTATGCTTAGTAAGTTTTACGTCGTACGCGTTTAAAGTTCAGCGCGCTTTTTAATTTTTTCTTCTCAATTCGTTTTTTTCTCATAGCGTCCCTTAACGGGCTTTGTGTGCCAGTTTTTATAGACCGTGTAATTTCTTGCGGTAGTTTAGATGCTTCTTCTATTAATGTGTCTACAAAGGACTTTTGAACAAGCCACATGATTTCGAGTATTAGAACGGGTGTGAGATAGAATGCGAATTGGGCTATTTGCGCGCTAAATGGGCGCTGGGAGGGATATATTGGTAGGATCAGAAGGCCAAGAGATATAACTGCTGAGAGTAGAAAGCAAGTGTATAGCGCAGCCTCCTTTTTTAGTTCTCTTAACGTTTTGAGTCGGTCAATCCTGATCTTTTTTGCTTTTACAAGGTCTCGGTAACGGAGGCCTCTTAACAGATAGACCAGTTTGGTAATTGCCGGACCACCTAGTTTTTTGAATCCCCAATACAGTCCAGCCGTCAAGGCAGGGAGATAGAGATCTTTTACGCTCGGCAGAATGTCTGCGGATCCCAACGTGTTCCAGTCCAAATCACTTTCCCTATGCTGTTGGCTTGAATTGGTAATTGTGATCCGACTCACGAATTTCTGCCACTAGGTCTGGATGGGTTACTCATGCCTCAGCTGCAGGGATCTGCAGGGTTTTTTCTGGTGCAGAGTCTAGCCTTAGGACCACAGCTGGCGCGGCCTTCAGGACAGTGCAGGGATGCAGAAAAACCGACACATTTAGCCCGCAGGCGTGGCGGGGGGACAACGGCGCGCGCTGGGGTAAGAGGCCCGCGGCGGCTGGAGACGGACGGTTGGGAACGATTCATCGAAGGTGCTATCAGATCGCCATCTTGGAACCACTTGCAGGGATAGCAGCTATGGATCGTGTCGTCGCCCAGATCTCCCAGAATCTCGACTGGGAATACCTCATCGCGCTGGAAAGCAGCCTGACCGCTCGCGGCCTCATCAACGGAAAGGTCCAGGCTGAGTTGGACCGTCATGCCCACACCCTGGCCCGGCGATACCTGCTGAAAAAAGCCAGGTTGGGCAATGGTCCCTTCTCTGCGGTAGAGGAAGAGATCCTCGATGTCCTGGCCACCGCCGTTGCGGCCCTGCGGCGCTCCCGGCAGTTGCCGCACAACATCATTAAGAGCCTGCGCGCGGGTGGATTGATCGCCGCTGTGCAGCGCAGCGTCTGCCACTCCGGCGTTCTTCAATGCCGCACCGACTTCGAAGCGGACGGCATTGCGCGGGGCACCTTTGAGGCAATCGTGAATCGTCACCCAAGCGCGTTCGACGCTGAGACGATCAATCTGGCCAGCCTGCAATCGGCTATGCCTGCACAAGCACCCCTGCAAGCGGTCAGCTGACTCGTTCACCCGGATAGCGACAGGCCGCCTGTAGGCGGCCTGTCGCTGGCCAGGAAGAGCTAGGCGCTGTGCTGAACGCCTTTCTCTTCGAGCAGGGCGAGCAGGTTGGCCCGCTTCCGGGCGAGCATTGTGGGACTCGATGCTTCCTGGCCCGTGAGTTCGTAGGCTACGGCTGGAAGCACCTGCAGCGCCTGCTCGTGCGGATCTGCGTCAGCTGGCTCGAGTCCGGTCCCAGCCGCGTCCACCAGCGTTGCCAGCGAACGTTCGAAGCGTCCTCGGGCCGCCTGCTCGCAATCGCTGCTAGCGATCATCCCTTCACCGAGGACCGCGCGGAGGTGGCGTGCCTGCTGACGTCTGGCCAGCTGCAGCCAGGCACGGCCCTCATCGGTGGCGAACATCGCAGCGGACGCGGCGGCGAAGCGATGATCCCCGTAGAGGGCTGCCGCCTGGTCTCTGGTGTAGGCGTATCGCTTGCGCGCCTCCACTGCGTCCAGCTGCGCCAGTTGGTAGCTCGGCTCCAACTCGCTTGCCAGCTCCTCGTAGCTCTCGGCCAGCTCGCGCTTGTCCAGCTCGGCGCGCTTCACCTTCAAGATCTCCGGCCTTGGGTCGCCATCGGCAGCGCGGAATGCCGCCCGCCATTCGCTGCCGGCCGTCTCCGATTCGTGGCGGGCAGCGCTGGCCGCAGCACGGTGCTTTTCCAGTCGCTTGCCGAGGGCGATCAGCGTTTCGCGCTGGGCCAGGTAGGCGGCTTTCGCCTGGTCATGGCTGGCCAGTGCGGCGGCAACGTCTTCGGGGAGGGCGGTGGTGTGGGTTTCGGTGTTCATGGGGTGTCTCTAGTTTGGGGTTGGGGTGCTCCGGACCGACCGTGCTCGAGCACGGCCAGCCGTCGCGGTTGGGTTGGGTGGATCAAGTTAAGTGAGGAGCGTCAAGCACTTCGTGCCAGAACACCCTTGTTCGTGTCTGAAAACGCGAATCGACCGGGAACGTGGGCGCGCGGACAAAACCGCTCTGGAATGCGGGTTTGCGAGTGGGAATTTGATCCCACCCTTTTTCGAGCGGGAACAGAGGGAGGAGGGAGGCTATTACTTGAACAGAGTTGTGTTCCCACATTCCCACTCTCGTAATTCAAATGGGAACGCTGCAACCCGCGTCGTTGCTGGCCTGTTCCCACGTTCCCACTGTTCCCGCTGAAAACAGTCAGCAAGGTGATATCTACTGAGAGATTCATGCTTGACTCTCTCCCTCGGCATCCAGGCGCTCGGGGTCGATGACGTAGAACCGGGCATTGCCTCCGCCTGGCGTGCGATAGCGTTTCGTGCGCCGGGAGGTGCGCGCCTCTTCATCCACCTTGGCGAGTGCATTGGCTTCCACCAGAGCGCGCAGGATCCGCTCCTTGCCGTAGCCGGCCGCCGCCTCGAGCAGCGCGGGCGCGTTGAACAGGTACAGCCGGCGATCGTCGATCAGCTCGTAGAAGCCGGCCCGATCGCGCACGGTCGAGGCAGCGTGCTCGGCGTGGATCCAGGAGAAGCGACTGTCGCCGTGCAGGGCGATGAAATCGCCGATACCGCGCAGGATCTGGCGCTCCTCGGCGTTGCCATCACCCATCCTGGCGAGCCATTCGCCGAACAGTTGGCGGCAAGCGTTGCCCGCTGCGCCGATTGGCCAGCCCAGCAGCCCGCGCTCGGCCGCCAGTTCGCCGGCCAGGGCGAGCACGGCGAAGCGATCTGCCACCCGGCCGGCATGGGAGCTTTCCGTGCGGAAGGTGGCGCGGACCTGGCGAAAGCGCTCGAGTAAGTCTTCAGGGGTCTTGAGCAGGCTTTCCACGAACGCCGGCCCCAGGTGGCCGTAGTCCTGGCCGACGGCATCGGTCAGCCGCCGGTGGAATTCCTGGCCGGTGAGGCCGTGCACGTCGTCGAACGCCCGGAAGGGGCGAGTGCCGGCGTTCACGTCCACCATGCGCAGCTCCGCGCCGGCGTGGGCGCCGTTGCCGGCAATGGCAGCATGCTCTGACAGCGAGCGCTCGCCGCTGGACAGCGCCAGGACGCGCCAGGTCAGCTTGGCGCGGCCCTCGCGCTCGCGGGTCATGGTGCTCTTGCCCATGCCGTTGGCGATGGCGTAGGCCATCTCCTGGACGCGCTTGGGGTCGGCCCGCTTGATCTCGTCCAGGATCAGCACCGTGTCGTTGCGCGACGCCGCCTCGATCTCCACGCCGCCCTTGGACACGTCCCAGGACGCGGCAAAGGTGCCTGGGTTGCCCCAGACTGACGCCGCGAGCAGCTGCGCCAGCGACTTGCCGCTCGAGGAATCGCCGACCAGGTGGATGCCACCGCCGTTGATGCCCAGTTTGGCCAGCAGCGGCCCGGCCAATGCGCAGCACACGGACAGGATCAGCACCGGATTGCCCAAGCAGTATGGCGCGATCTGCGCTTGCTAGTTTGCCAGGGTGCCCTTGCTGGTGAAGAGGTTCACCGCCCGGCCGGAATCCTGATAGCGCACGTTGTCGCCGCCGATTACTCGCGATGGCAGGACGAAGGCGCCGGATTCGTGCCAGCCGGGCTTGGTGGTGGTAGCGATCACCCGTGCCGGCGCGTGGTAGCTGGCCAGGTACGGCGCGACGTGGCGGCGCTGGTGGTACTCGATGGCCAGGCCTTGGCGCATGAGCGCCTTGAGCACCTCGTCGGCCTTGCCGGCCAGGCCTTCCATGGGCATGACCCACTCAATGCGCTTGCCGCGATAGCGGAAGCTGAGCAAGCGGCCAATGCTGCCGTCCTCGGTGTTCACCGTCTCGGCGTCGACGTGCAGCGGCGAGCAGATCCAGTAGTCGAAGGGAACCGGCTTGTCTTCCGGGCCGGTGTGCTTGACGCCGTGGTACCAGGTGCCTTCGCGGAATTGCTTGCCTTCCTTGAAGACGGGGCGGTCGTACACGGCAAAGCACGGCCGATCCAAGGTGTCACGGTCCGGCGCCTTGGGTTCACCGACCAGGCTCAGGCCAGTTTTCGCTTCGGGCGTACTCATGCCGGCACCTCCCAGCGTCCGCTCTGCCAGAGGTGCAGGTCGTTGAAGTCGGATAGCTCGGCCGGACCGTCATAGGGCCAATCGGGGAAGACCACCAGCGCCTCCGCCGCGGCGGCCGCCCGGTTCGCCGCGGCGCGGCCGGGATTGCCCAAGGTGAGGCGGTCGTCGTCGCCGGCGATCACCAGTTCGACGCGGCGGCCGAAGCGTTCCCGCATGGCCAGGGCCACCGGCTTGAGGTTGCCGGCGTTGAGCGCGCAGACCACCGGCGCGCCGGTGTGATGGTGCAGGGTGGCGCCGGTGGCCCAGCCTTCGCAGATGTACAGCCGGGCGCCGTCCTGGACCTTGCCCAGCGGGCAGTAGCAGCCCTGGACGCGCCCCCCGGCCAGAAAGCGCTTGTTGCCCTGGCCATCGATGATTTGTAGGTAGACCAGGCGGCCGCCCAAGACCAGGGGCACCGCCAGCCGGCCGTGGGAGATCTGGCGCAGCCCGAACGGTTCGACCTGCTTCGCCTGCAGGTAGGTGTGCAGCCGATCCACCGGCTTGCCATGCTGCCAGAGCAAGGCCGCCTGGCGCGCTGCAGCGGTCTGCTTGTCGTGCAGCTGCGCCTCAGCGTCGCGCTGTTGCTGCTCGAGGCGTTGGCGGGTGGCTAGGGCGTCGGCCGAGGGTTGGCCATCCCCCCTGGCGAGCGCTTCGAATAGGCCCAGACCGAGGCGTTGATCAATCTCCCGTGCCGCGTCGCCCTGGCGGCAGCCGCGCAGGTAGGCCAGCAGCGACACCAGGTCGCCGCCGTGGGCGGCGCTGTCGGCGAAGTCGTTCCACTTACCGCTGTCCAGGGAGACGCCGAAGGAACCGGCCTGGCGGTCGCCCCGGGCGGCGTTAGGCGCAACCCACTCGCGGCCCTGGCGACTGCCTTTCGGCAGCCACTCGGGAAGCAGGGTGGTGGCGTTGGCCAGGGCGTGGAGCGCGGCCTGGCGGATCAGGTCGGGAATGCGACTCTCAGCCATGAGGCACCTCCCCATGCAGGCCGACGGTGCGCGCTGCCTTGTAGAGATCCGTGGCATCGGCCAGCAGGATCTGGACCACCTCGGCGACGTTGAGCAGGTCCTGGCTGGCGGCGTCCTTGGTGGTCATGCAGGTGAGGCTATCGACCAGGCCATAGGCAGCGGTGAGGCGGTGCTCGGCGCAGTCCACCAACGCGGCAAAGCCCGGGGAGGTATCCACCAGCAGGACCGAGGCATAGGTCGGGTTGAGGGTCAGCGGAATGAGCTTATTCATGGCCGGCCCCCGTCTGCACCATAGCCAGGAGCAGGCGCAGCAGCGACAGCGGCACCTGGCGGATATGGAGCTGGCCGGCCTGCTCGGCGGCATGGACCTCGGCGCGCAACTGGTTAGCGACGCCGGGCTGATGGTTGAGGGCGTCGACGGCATCGAGCATGGCCTCGAGGGCAGGGCGCGACGGCGACTGGCCGGCCGGGTTGGCCAACGCGGTCAGCAGCTGGTGGAGGGCATCGATGGAATCAGCCATGGCGCACCTCCAGGACGGCGGTGGCCACCGGGGTGACGGCGGTAGGCGTCGTGGGGCGAAGGGCGAGGGTGGTGTCGGTAGCGGCAGTCGGCGCGAGGCTGGCCTCGAGGGCGCGAGCGCGCTGCATGTGGTGGTTGTAACGGGCGAGACGGGTGGAAAGGCTGGAGTTTGCGTGCAGGGCAGCTAAGGCCATGGCCTTGTGTGCGGCGACGCGGATGCAACGGGGGGACGGATTGAGGGCGTGCGAACGCTTCATAGGGTGTAGCTCCTGTGCTGAGGAGCTGTCACCGCTCGCGGCCAAGCGAGGAATGGCGACAGCTGTACGCGGGTTGGCCGACCGGGGCACAAGGATCCCGGCACACCCGAAGGTGTCCCGCGCACAGCTGCCATAACTCGGAACGGCAGACACAAAAAAAGCGCCTGCAGTAAAGGTCTGGGCGCCTGTGCGCCATGTGCTTGTCGACCGGCCAAGGTCGATCACGGAATTTGCCGTGACGCCACGACTATAGGCTGTCTTCGGAAGGCTTGGCAAGGCTTGAGCGGGCTTTACCTGTAACAGGTCGTGCAGCCCAACAGCGCTGGTCACGCGGGGCGAACGGCTGAAAACACCCAGGGCTGTGGTAGCCTTGCGGGTGCGAATTGATTGGTTCTGAGCCCTGGCAGCGTTGGCGCGCTTGCCGGGGCTTTGTCTTTTCTGAGACATGCAAAACTCCTCTCCGCCGAGCAAGCCCGGCGGCGTATGCGTATGGATTCAGGAAGGGAAGCGGGGGTGGATCAGCAGTCGGTCAGGATGACAGGGGTGTCGGCGCTGGTCTGGTTGAAGATCAGGGCGCCGCCTGGCAGGCCATTGGCCGTGTGCTGAGCGCCGTTGGAAGCGCTGGACACGTTCAGCTCGATCTTGGCACCCACACGGCTCGGGCCGAGGCGGCGGAAGGTCTGCTCGCCAGGCTTGCGCGCCGCGTCCAGGAGGGCGCTTTCGATGCTGGCGAGGTCTTCCACGGCGAAGGTGATGGACTGGTTGTCGATGGTCAGGGTGCAGCGGTTCATGGTGGATCTCCGAGGGTAGGGGACTGCTAGGCCTAGGGAGCAGCGCTGATGAGCTTTCGCTCGGCGAGACGGTCGGCGATCCACTGATCGATTTCCGCTTCCAGCCACGCGACGCTGCTCCGGCCGATGGGGACCGGCTCCGGGAAGATGCCGGCACGAATGTCGGCATAGATCGCAGCCCGGCTTTTGCCGGTCTTGAGTTCCACCTCGCGGCGCCGCAGCAGGCGATTGCCCAGGTTGATGCGCTCGATGGGGCGGAATGCGCTCTGTGCCGGCTTGCTCATGCACGTTGCTCCCTGGCAGCGATACGGCCTTCGATCCAGGCCTGGACCTCGCCAAGGACGAAGCCTACGGGGGCGTTGCGGGCACCGCTGTCGCTGAGCTTGACCGGCTTGGGGAAGGTCGGGTCAGTCTTCATCAGGCGATGCGCCGTGGTGCGGGAAAGGCAGGTCAAGACGAGCAGCTCGGGCATACGCACAAATCGCAGCGATTCCTGGCTGAGGCTGACGGGTTGTTTGTTGGAGTTCGCGCTCACGCTGCACCTCTCTCGACCTGGCCGGGGCAATTCGATCCGGGATCCTGTTCCAGGTCGGCCGATGCCGCTCGGCGGAGGGCGCTTGGCGCGTAGGGAAGGGTGACGTCAGGGTTTGGCTGACTGGATGGACTGAGGCGATGGGTGATCTCGTCGATACCCAGGAAGGTCGCGCCGCACACCGGATTCCGGCAGATAAGGAAAGTGCGCGACAGCAGCAGGTGTTTGCTCGTCGAGCTGCGCTTCACCAGGGACGCGCCGCAGTCAGGGCACCGGCGCCGGGGCGTGGTGTTGCGGTTGGATTTGGGAGTGTTTGTCATGGTTGGCACGCCTTGGTTTCTGGACGTGCCAAGCTTCCCTTGGACTACTGAGGAACGATATGCGGCGGACTTGTAGCAAACGCTGCTACAAGTATTTGGTAGGGCGGGAGTGGTTTGCTGGGGGATGGCGAGGATCATTCGGCACCTCCCTGACAGCGAGATTCCAGCCAGCGGGCGACGTCCTGCTCGCGATAGCGCACCAGGCGCCCGACTTTGAGGAACGGCAGGTCATGGCGGCCAGTGCTGCGCCAGGTGGCCAGCGTGCGAAGGGAGACGCCCAGCGCTTGGGCTGCGCGACGGGGCGTCCAGAGGTCAGCGCAATGCGCCGTAGGTGAGGGATGATGCATCTTCGTCTCCGTAATGCGTTCTCGATGCCGGAGCGAAGAGTGCTGGGTTACGGCGCCTGACCGGCTTTTTTTCCGAATTCCGAATTCGGAAAATCAGGGGTGCAGGTGCCTGAGCGCTGCGCTCAGCGTTTTGCTGAATCCATCGCTTTTCAGTTCGTAGTTGTGCTCAGCCGCTATACGCGCAAGCTCTTTCGAGATGGTCGAGCAGTTGGGTTTATCGCCACACGAAAGCCCTCTCTTCCGATTTCCCACCTTCTCGAGTTGATCGAGCTTGTCACCCAACTCTGCAATCAGGTGGGCAGCGAAGCCAATTGTTCTGAGTAGTGGCTCCGGGCGCTTGGGCGCAGCGGTTGTGCTTGGCCGTACGTTACTTGTCTCTCGGCGATTAGTAATGGGATAAGCCATCCACGGCGCGGGACTGTTGATGAAAGGAATATCTTCTGAGCTGTCCTCGTCTGGCGACTTGAGGAGGTTCAAGTTGCAGATGCACGGGGGCAGCTGTGGTTGGTTAGGCAGAGTTGCTGCAAGCTGCTCCAGGTCAGTGATGTGGATGAAGAAGTCATAGTGACCTTCCTTCAGGCTGATGGGCTTTCCATCTTCACCGACTCTGTAGCAGCCACCGACGGTTATTACTCCACTATCCAGCGGATTGATTTGAACAGTAATGCCAATAGGCTGTTGATGTCCTGCCCTGCAGTTGATGGCGAAAATTTGATAATGGGTAATTGGTACAGGCCCTTCGAAATGAACTATATATTCCGATTTTTCTAGAAAAACAGGTACCGGTGACTCGACATAGCGCGCGAAGAATGGTGGCAGCTTCTTCATTCTTTCTTCGTCGTAAACGATACTGAAAACACCTAGGTCTGCGTCATCGGTTGGCCAATAGTGTGCCCGGACTATGTTGTTGGTCGCAGCCCTATCAATGGCGTCTTCGTCAAACTTTCGTCCGGTTTTATCCGATAGGTAAGCGGCGGCCTCTGAATAGTTGAGCCACTCTTTGGATTCATAAGATGACATTGAGATTATCCTTTGGCTTGAAAGTCGACCGTAACGACGTTGCCTTTTTCAAGTTTGTCCAAATGATCCGCATACCACTGCATCATCACTCGCCGCTGATCGAGGTAAATGGCCTTGTTATAAAGGCCCGCAACGCCCTGCTCGGCATGAGCGAGTTGCGCCTCAACATGCTCGCGAGGAAAACCGTGCTCTCGAAGAGTCGTCGATGCGATGTGGCGGAAGCCGTGGCCTGTCTGCCTGCCCTCGTAGCCCATGCGCCGGAGGGCCATGTTGAAGGCCATGTTGCTCCGAGGCTTCTTGCGGTCGTTGCGACCTGGGAAGAGAAGGGGATAGTGCCCATTCAGCTCCTGTATTCCCTTCAGCAGCTCGAGCGCCTGGCGCGACAGGGGAACCAGGTGATCGCGACGCTTCTTCATGCGAGCCGCAGGGATGTTCCAAATCGCCGCCTCGAGATCGAACTCAGCCCATGGCGCTTCCCGTAGCTCGCTCGGCCGCACACCCGTCAGCATCAGCAGCTTCAGGCCGAGGCGGATGTCATGCGCATGGGGATAGGCGCCCATTGCTCGCAGCAGCTCGGGCAGCTCTTCCTGGGAGACGTGGGCATAGTTCTCGGCCGGCTTGGTCTGCAGGAACCTATGCAGTCCTTCGAGAGGGTTGTGGGTGGCCCGCCCGGTGACCCTGGCAAGGTCGTAGATCTCCTTGCAGAAGCGGCGCACGTTGCCCATCTGGTCAATGATGCCTTTGCGCTCCATGCCCCGCAGGAACTCCATCCACTCGATGGGCATGATCTCAGTGAAGGGGCGCGGGCCGAAGACGGGGAAAACGTGCAACTCGAGGGCGCCGATGATCCGTCGGGCGGTGCCGTCCTCCCAGCGTGGCTTGCGTGCGTCGTACCACTCACGCGCCAGCTTCTCGAAGGTGTTGGTGGCGGCCAGTGCCTCGGCGGCCTTGCGCTCGCGCTTAGTCAGCATCGGGCTCTTGCCGGTGGCTGCCTCGGCTTTCAACTCGGCGGCCTTGGCGCGGGCGGCGGCGGCACTCACGGCAGGGTAGGCGCCCAGGCCGAGCCAGGACCATTTGCCGTCCGGCTTCTTGTAGCGAAGCTCCCAGCTTTTCTGGCCGTTGGGTTTGACGCGGAAGTAGAGGCCGTTGCCATCCTGCTCGCGGTAGACGGCGGCTTCAGGCTCAAGGCCAGAGAGGGTTGTGTCGGAAAGGGGGCGACGCTTGATGTCTTGGCGTTTCATTCCTTGTATGCCTTTGGTTCGAATTTTCCCGAGGCATACACATTGGCATACACGGTGGGTTGGAATGACCAGAGACTACATGGAACCACCAGAAACAACAAAGCCCGCACTGGGCGGGCTTTTGAGGGGGTTTCTGGTACTGCTTGGGACTACCAGAAACAAGGCAATGGTCGGAGCGACTGGATTCGAACCAGCGACCTTCTCGTCCCGAACGAGACGCGCTACCAAGCTGCGCTACGCTCCGTAATGGATGGCGCGCATTCTACCTAAAACTCATGCAAGCACAAGGGGTTAGGTAAAAAAATCGCGCCGGGCAGGAATCAGAGCTCCTTGATGGTGCGAACCTGGTCCTTGTTGATGCGGGTCGGCTTGCCGTCGAGCTGCTTGAACGTATAGAAACCCGAGTCGTCATCGTACTTCGGCGTGTCGGTGGCCTGGATCTCGCGGCCATCGTTGAGGGTGATGACGCTGGGGGTGGAGCAGCCGGCGAGCAGGGCGCTGGCGACGACCAGCAGGGCGGCGGGGAGCAGGTGCTTGTTCATGTGACGGTCTCCTTTCTTGGCAACCAAGCGGGCTTAGGACCGCGGGTGCGGGGCCGAGTTCGTCCCGGAACCGCTGGGTCACGCCCTCTGGCCTAATGGTTCGCCGGGTTCAAACCCTGTTTTCCAAGGCCGCGGGATCGTTGAAGTTGGCCAGGCGGATATCGTATTCGGCGAACTCCACGGCGGTCAGGCCCAGTGGCAGCAGGGCGCCACGCGGACTGCGTTCGCCGTCCGCCCAGGCCTGGCGCAAGGCGGGCAACAGGCGCCGGGGCAGGGCGCTGAACAGCGGTTGCCAGTAGCCACCCTGACGCGCCATCACCGGGCCCGCGCTCGCCTGGGCCGCAGCGAGCAGCTGCAGGGCGAGAGCGGCATCGATTCGCGGCGCATCGCAGGGCAGCAGCAGCACCCAGTCATGCCGCGCCACGGCGAGTCCGGCGAGGATGCCGGCCAGAGGACCGGGAAAGTCCGGTTGCTCATCGGCCACCAGCTGGTCGGCCCACAGGGCATAACGCGGCGCATTGCGGTTGCAGGAGATGACCAGGTCATCGGTCAGTGCCCGCACCGCGGCCTGCACCTGGGCCACCAGCGGCTGACCCTGCCATTCCACCAGGCCCTTGTCGCGCCCGCCCATGCGCTGGCCGCGACCGCCGGCCAGGATGAGGATGGAGGAGGGGAGCAGTGGCATGCAGGAGGCCTTGGGCTTGCGGACGCGGAAGCGGGTATCCATCCTAGCCCGGTTTCACCGCTGGCGGCTGACCAGAGCGGGCTTTATCGGGGCGGGACGGCTGGGCTAGACTCGAGCGCGTCCCGTGCAAAGGGGCGTGCTAGACACCTTTGATCCCTGCCGCGCGGTGGCGGGGAGTCCCTGCCCAGAAGGAGTTTGCAAAAGATGAAGACGATGCTGCTTTCCGCCTTGGCCCTGGCCGCCTTGCCCGCCTTTGGCGCCGGCGGTGGTGAACCCCCTGCGATCAAGGTCACCTTTGGCCAGCCGACCGTTCGGCAGAAGCTGTTCTACGAGAAGCTCTACGAGAAGAAGCCCTATCCCGACGCCACCCTCTACTACTACAGCAATGGCGTCTACAAGATCATCTCGCCCGGCGAAGAGCACTATGGCGTCTACGTGGTGCACGGCAAGCTGACCGACGACCAGTACCAGGTGGATTTCATCTCCCTGCCCTCCGCGGACTGGGGCGGCAATACGGCCCGGCACTTCCTCACGTTCGATCGCAAGGCCGGCACCTTCACCCAGCAGGCGACCTGGGAAGAGGACCCGAACATCGCCCCGCAATACGGTCGCTTCAGTCAGGATGCCAACGACATCGCCGATCCGCGTCCCATCAAGTGGGAGACTCACGCCGAAGGCGAGCAACGCCAGCGCTAGGTCAGGACAGCGGCGCCCGCTCGGTTGAAGGGGCGTCGGCTTTTCCTCTAGGCTGTGACGATGCAGCCTTTTCGGACCTTCACCTCGACCAGGGTCGACAGCGACCCTCACTGTCGGAGCGGCCACCTTCCGGTCGCTGCCAGTCCAATGCTCGCTCCATGCGGGAAACCCGCTGCCCGTCCAGCGGTCTTCCGCTGCACCCTTTCCTTCGCACTCTTCGGAAATCCAACCAGATGAGCCACAAAGCCGAGGCGGTTTTCGTACCGCTGAACATCGCTGTCCTGACGGTCAGTGACACCCGCACCTTCGAGACCGATACCTCGGGTCAGCTGTTCGTCGACCGCCTGGAGGCTGCCGGCCATTTCCTCGCCGACCGCGTGCTGCTCAAGGATGACCTCTACAAGATCCGCGCCCAGGTCGCCCACTGGATCGCCGAAGACCAGGTGCAGGTGGTGCTGATCACCGGGGGCACCGGCTTCACCGGGCGCGACAGCACCCCGGAGGCCGTCGCCTGCCTGCTGGACAAGCAGGTGGATGGCTTCGGCGAGCTGTTCCGCCAGATCTCCGTGGCCGACATCGGCACCTCCACCGTGCAGTCCCGGGCGCTGGCCGGCCTCGCTAATGGCACCCTGGTCTGCTGCCTGCCGGGTTCGACCAACGCCTGCCGTACCGCCTGGGACGGCATCCTCGCCGAACAGCTGGACAACCGTCATCGCCCCTGCAACTTCGTGTCGCATCTCAAGCAGGCCGAGCCCTGCGGGCCGCGCGGATGAGCCTGCTGGCGCTGGAAGAGGCCCTGGCCCGGCTGCTGGCCCTGGCGGCCGAAGACGGTCCCTTGCCCCATGAGCAGGTGGCGTTGGAAAACGCCGACGGGCGCATCCTGGCCGCGCCCCTGGTGGCCGACCTGGATCTCCCGCCGTGGGACAACAGTGCCATGGACGGCTATGCCCTACGCCTGGACGACTGGCAGGGCGAGCCGCTGCGGGTCTCCCAGCGCATCTTCGCCGGCCAGGCACCGGCGCCCCTGGAGCCGGGCACCTGCGCGCGCATCTTCACCGGCGCGCCCGTCCCGGCGGGTGCCGACTGCGTGGAGATGCAGGAGAACACCGAGGTGCTGGACGAGGGTCGGGTGCGCTTCGTCGAGCAGCTGCGGCCGGGGCGCAACATCCGTCGCCGCGGCAACGAAGTCCGGGTGGGTGACGAGGTGCTGTCGGCCGGTACTGCTCTGGGTCCGGCGGAGCTGGGGGTCGCCGCGTCCCTCGGGCGTGCCCAGCTGAACGTCTTTCGCCGCCTCAAGGTCGCGGTGCTGTCCACCGGCGATGAACTCGTGGCGCCCGGACAGCCGCTCGGTCCGGGGCAGATCTACAACAGCAATCGCGCCCTGCTCATCAGCTGGCTGCGGCGGCTGGGTTGCGAGGTGTCGGACCAGGGCATCCTGCCGGACGATCTCGCCGAGACCCGCAGGCGGCTGGGCGCGCTGCAGGCCGATCTGATCCTTTCCACGGGCGGTGTCTCCGTGGGTGAGGCCGACTATCTGGGCCAGGCCCTGCGCGAAGAAGGCGAGCTGACCCTGTGGAAGCTGGCGCTCAAGCCGGGCAAGCCACTCACCTGTGGACGCTTTCGTGGTATCCCGCTGATCGGCCTGCCCGGCAATCCGGCATCCACCCTGGTGACCTTCGGCCTGCTGGCACGGCCCTATCTGCTGCGCCGGGCCGGCAAGATCGACGTGGCACCGCTGAGCGTCGAAGTGCCGGCGGGGTTCGACTGGCCGCGTGCCGGTGCGCGCCGCGAATACCAGCGGGCGCGGCTGGAAGATGGCCGGGCGGTACCCCACCGCAACCAGGGCTCCAATGTGCTGCAGACGGCGGCCTGGGCCCATGGCCTGGTGGAGATCCGTGAGGATCGTACCTTCGCCGTCGGTGATCCGGTGCGCTTCATCCCGTTGGCCGAATTGCTCAAGGCCTAGCCAACCGGCGGTCAGGACTGAACGTGGCCGTTGGGCCACAGTCCTAGTCTCCAGATTCGCTCGCCGGGCGCTGCCCGGTACCTGACGCGGCATCTCGCCGCGCAGCGCCAACCTTGGACGACAGACATGACGACGACAGGCACCCTGGCTGACGCAGCCCTGGTCATTCTCAATGGCAAGGAAACCGGTAACGAGGACGTGCGGGAGGCCATTCTCGAACGGCGTGCCGCCGGTCATCGCATCGATGTACGGGTGACCTGGGAAGAAGACGATGCCGCGCGCTTCGTCGAGCAGGCGACCCGCGAAGGCTATGGCACCCTGGTAGCGGCCGGTGGCGACGGTACCCTGCGCGCCGTGGCCGAAGCCATGGCGCAGAATCACAGCCAGGCACGCCTCGGCCTGCTGCCGCTGGGCACCGCCAACGACTTCGCCCGGGCGGCGGGTGTGCCGGTGGATCCTGCGGCGGCCCTGGCGCTGCTGGATGGCCCGACCAGTGCCATCGATCTGGTCGAAGCTGAAGGCCAGCTGTTTCTCAACATGGCCACCGGCGGCTTCGGCTCCCAGGTCACGGCCAATACCCCCGGCGAACTCAAGCGCCTGCTGGGTGGCGCGGCCTACTTCCTCACCGGCCTGACCCGCTTTGCCGAGGTGCACTCGGCCCATGGCCGCTTCCGCGGTCCCGGCTTCGAGTGGGAGGGTGAATTCCTTGCCCTGGGCATCGGCAACGGTCGCCAGGCCGGCGGTGGCCACGTGCTCTGTCCCACCGCCGTGGTCAACGATGGCCTGCTCGACGTGGGCATCCTGCCAGCGTCCCAGGACGTGCTGGGCACCCTGGGCGAATTCCTCAGCAAGGGCTTCAGCACCGAAGAGATGTTTATCCGCGCGCGGCTGCCCTGGGTGGAGCTGGAAGCCGCCGAAGGTCTGGACATGAACCTCGACGGTGAACCGGTCAAGCGAGACCGGGTGAGATTCGAGGTACGTCCGGGTATCCTGCAGGTCTGTCTACCGGTGGACTCGCCCCTGCTGGGCGCGACCGCCGGCTCCCTGGCCGAACCTGCGGCGACGTCCTGAGAGGGGGCCTGCGGAGGTTACATTGGAGCTACTGATAAATGCGGGCATCGTGCTGGCCACCGTGGCGGGCATGGAAGCCTTCGCCTGGTGGTCGCACAAGTACATCATGCACGGCTGGGGATGGGGCTGGCATGAGTCCCACCACCGCGCACGGACGGGCTGGTTCGAGAAGAACGATCTCTATGCGGTCGTCTTCGCCGGCCTGGCCATCCTGTTGATCGCCCTGGGTAATGCCGGCTACTGGCGCCTGCAGTGGATAGGGGCCGGCATGACCCTCTACGGCCTGCTGTACTTCATCGCCCACGATGGCCTGGTGCATCAGCGCTGGCCCTTCCGCTACATCCCGCGCACCGGCTATCTGAAACGGCTCTATCAGGCGCATCGCATGCACCATGCGGTGGACGGCAAGGACGGCTGCGTGTCCTTCGGGTTCCTGTTGGCACCGACCACCCAGCAGCTCAAGCAGCAGTTGCGCGAGATACACGGCGGCGCCCTGGATTCCTCACGCGAACGCAAGGCCCGGGATCAGGCGCAGGAAGAAGTGGACTAGGCAGGAGCGGAAGCGCCTCCAAGGAGGCGCTAGGCGGGGTCAGGCGACAGCGGGGGTGTCGTCGTAGGCGGCGAACAGTGAGTGAGCGTACTGGCTGCGTTCGCTCTCGTTGCGCAGCAGATCGATGAATTCCTTGGCCGGCGGGTTAAGGGTGCCCGCTTCGGCGGCGGTCACCACCTGGGCCTGTTCACCAGCTGCCAGTTCGGCGAAACCGGCGCCCAGCCGCTCGGTGCAGTAGCTGTTCACCACGGCCAGACCGTCACGCAGCAGATCGCGCAGATTGGCACCCTGCTGGACCTGGGCCTGCTCGTCGAAGGGATCGACGATGTTGGAGCGGTCGCCGTGGGCGTAGGGGGTCAGCATGTGGCGATCGATGAATTCGGGCAGGCGGGTATCGGCCTGTTCGCTATCGGCCTGCAGGTGCGCGCAGAGGGCGACCAGGGTGCGCCACTGGGTGGCGTTGAAGGATTCGGGCTTGTAACCGGACTGCGCGTTAGCGGAAAGGCCAAGGGCAAGTAGTGACGAGGAGGCAGCGAAGCGATCTTGTGAAACAGCCGTTTCCGTCTTGTGCATGTGCAAATCCCATACTCGTAGGCTGACTACCGGATGCAGCGCTCTGGCTCAGGCATCCATCCATCCGCGGCCCGTGAGGGGTCGCTTTAATCCGACCCGTTTATCGCATAAAAGTTTGCTGTTGGGCATCCCCAAGATGCACGCAAATGTGACCGGGGCGCGATCACTGGCGTCAGCGCCGCGGCCGGGTCCAGAGGTCGGTCGGGCGTGGCTCGTCGCGCTGGTGACGGGAGAGCATGGCGCGCGCGGCGCCGCGGCAGACCAGGCGCAGCTTGTCGGCGGTGCTGGTGCTCACGCGCTGGTCCCAGGCATGGCTGCCCAGGTGCAGCACCTGGACGCCGATCTCGCGGTAGACGCCGCGGGCGGTGGCGATGGCCCAGGCCGAGCGCAGGGGCAGGGCGGCGATGCCCTGGCGTGCCGAGTCATAGTAGGGCTCGGCCAGGCGTACCAGGCGCTCGGCCAGCTGGGCGACCGCTTCGCGATGGCGCGGCTCCGCCAGTTCGCCCGCTGGCACGCCGACTTCGTCGAGCCACAGCCGTGGCAGGTAGATGCGCCCGATACGGGCGTCCTCGACGATGTCGCGAGCGATGTTGGTGAGCTGGAAGGCCATGCCCAGGTCGCAGGCGCGATCCAGGGTTTCCTCGTCTTCGGCGCCCATGATGCGCGCCATCATCACCCCGACCACTCCGGCGACGTGGTAGCAGTATTCCAAGGTGTCTTCCAGTTCCACATAGATGCGTTCCTCGACATCCATGCGAAAGCCGGCGAGGTGATCCAGCGGCAGCGCCAGGGGAATGCCATGGCGCCTGACCACCCGCTGGAAGGCGGCGAAGGCCGGATCCTGCAGCGGCTCATCGCCGTAGGCGGCGCGGGTCAGGCGTTCCAGTTCGGCCAGGCGTTCGCGCCCGGCGCGGCGATCGCCGTCGACCTGGCCATGGCCCAGTTCCTGGCCATCGATGACGTCGTCGCAATGGCGGCACCAGGCATAGAGCAGCACGGCGCTCTCGCGGGTCTCGGGGGCGAACAGCTTGGCGGCCGCGGCAAAACTCTTGGAACCGACGGCGATGCTCTGCTCGGCGTGGTCGACGACGTCATGGGTGGCTGGCATGGCTAACCGTGCTCCTCGAGGATGACGCTGGCGGTGGCCTTGGCCGAGCCGACCACGCCCGGAACGCCGGCCCCGGGATGGGTGCCCGCGCCGACCAGGTAGAGGTTGGGGATGACACTATCGCGATTGTGCGGCCGGAACCAGGCGCTCTGGGTGAGGATGGGCTCCAGGGAGAAGGCCGAGCCAAGGTGGGCATTGAGCTCCTGGCGGAAATCGGCCGGGGTGAAGATGCGCGAGGTGACCAGGTGCTCGCGCAGGCCGGGCATGTAGCGCTCTTCCAGGTAGGCGAGGATCTTGTCGCGCAGGCGCGGACCCTCCACGCTCCAGTCGACGTCGGCATTGCCCAGGTGCGGTACCGGCGCCAGCACGTAGTGGGAGCTGTGCCCGGGCGGTGCCAGCGACGGATCGGTGACGCAGGGCGAGTGCAGGTAGAGCGAGAAGTCGTCCGGTACGCCCGGGCCCTTGAACAGTTCGTCGATCAGGCCGCGATAGCGCTGGCCGAAGCAGACCATGTGGTGTTCGAGGCCCACCGGCGGCTGGCTCAGGCCGAAGTGGATGACGAACAGCGACATGCTGTGTCGCTTGCGCTTGAGGCGGTTGCTCTCGACCACGCCATGGGTGTGGTGACCGAGTAGCTTGCGATAGGTATGCACCACGTCGGCGTTGGAGGCTACCAGGTCGGCCTCGAGCTGGCTGCCATCGGCCAGGCAGACGCCGGTGGCTCTATTGCCTTCGGTGAGGATGCGCTCCACCGGGGTGTTCAGGCGCACTTCGCCGCCGAGGTCGGTAAAGAGCTTCAGCAGACCCAGAACCAGCTGATGGGTACCGCCCTTGGCGAACCAGACGCCCCACTTGCGTTCCAGCGCATGGATCAGCGCATAGATCGAGGAGGTGGCGAAGGGATTGCCGCCCACCAGCAGGGTGTGGAAGGACAGCGTCTGGCGCAGCTTCTCGCTCTTCACGAAGCGCGACACCTGGGTGTAGACGCTGCGCCAGGCCGTGAGCTTGGCCAGCTTGGGACCCGCGGCGAGCATGTCGCCGACCTTGAGGAAGGGCTTGGCGCCGAGGCGGATGTAGCCTTCTTCGAACACCGCCTGGGAATAGGCCAGGAAGCGCTGGTAGCCGGCCACGTCGTCCGGCTCCAGGGCGCGGATCTGTTCGTCCAGCCGGGCCTGGTCGTTGACGTAGTCGAAACGGGTGCCGTCTTCCCAGCACAGCTGGTAGAAGGGGCTGACCGGCAAGAGCTCCACATAGTCGCTCATCTGCCGGCCGCTCAGGGCGAACAGCTCTTCCAGTGCCGAGGGATCGGTGAGGACGGTGGGGCCGGCATCGAAGGTGAAGCCCGCCTCCTCATAGACGTAGGCACGGCCGCCGGGCTTGTCGCGGCCCTCGATGAGGGTGGTGGCGATGCCGGCCGACTGCAGGCGGATCGCCAGGGCGATGCCGCCGAAGCCGGCGCCGATGACGATGGCCCGCTTGGGCGCGTTACCTTGGGTCATGGTGCTTCCTTGAACTGAGGGGGACGAGCCAGTGCGGCATCCAGGGCCGGTTTCAGCGGCACCGGCGGCTTGCCGGAGAGGATGCGCAGCCGATCGAAGGCGGTGAGGCGGCCGGCGTAGAAACGCTGGATCAGCGGTTCGCCGAGGCCATAGAACCTTTGCATGACGCGCACCCGGTGCTCGGGACGGCCAGCGAGAAACAGCATGCGATTGAGCAGGCGGAAAAAGCCCTGTTGCTGCCAGCGCCCCTGGGCGTATTGCCGCAGGCTGTCGCGCAGCACGGCGCTGGAGTTGAAGGGCTGCGCGGCCAGATGCTCCGCCAGGCGCACCGCCTCCGGCAGCGAGTAACCGGTGGTGGGGTGGAACAGCCCCGCGGCCAGGCCAATGGGCGCACCGGCGCTGACGTTGTCCCAGTAGCGGTCGAGATCGCCGCCCAGGGTGATGGGCAGCACGCCCTGTTCTTCGCGCAGCACCTCGGCGATTTCCCAGCCCTGCTGCCGGGCATAGTCGGCCAGGTGCTGGCGCAGGCGTTCAGCCGGGAGGCTTTCGCCGTCCGCATAGTAGGTGTCTTCGATCAGCAGCCGGTCGGGTGCCAGTGGCAGGCTGTAGACGAAGCGATAGCCGTCCAGCTGATCGACGGTGGCGTCCATCACGATGGGTTCGGCCAGGCCATGGGGGCGAACCAGGCGCACCTCCTGGCCGAGAAATTTCTGATAGCCCAGCCAGAGCGCCGGATCGGGTCGCGGGCCGCGGGCATCGATCACCGCGCCGGCGGCCAGGGTGTAGCCATCGGCGAACACCACGCCATCGTCCTGCAGGCGCAGCACCTCGCGGCCCAGCAGCAGGCGCTCGGCTGGCAGCCGGGCGCTCAATACCTCATGGAAGCGCTCGGCGCTGATGCTGGCATAGCCGCTGCCGAGGTGCCGCTGGCGCGTGGGGAAACGCACCTCGTAGCCCGGCCAGCGATGGGCGACCAGGGGCTCGATCCAGGCATGCTGCGGCGCGGTGAGGTCCGGCTCGTGAAAGGACCAGGTGTGGTTGCCGCCCAGCCGCGGACCGGCTTCCACCAGGCGCCAGTCCAGCTCCGGACGGGTTTCCGCCAGGCGCAGGGCGAGCAGGCCCCCGGCCAGGCCGCCGCCGACGATCAGCAGGTCAGGACGCACGTTCGAGTCCTCGTCGGGCCAGGCCATCCACCAGGCGGGCGGCAGCCGCGACGCCGCCGGCCGCCTGGGTAATGGGCACGAAGCGTTCGGCCGCCCGGCGATAGGCCGGGTCGGCCAGCACGGCGCCCAGGGCCTGGGTCAGGCGGGCCTTGCTGGCCAGGCGCGGTGCCAGGCAGATGCCGGCGCCGACTCGTTCCAGGCGGCGAGCGATGCCGGGCTGGTCGAACACCATGGGCAGGGCGAGCATGGGTTTGCCAGCCGCCAGGGCGTCCAGCACGGTATTGAAGCCGCCGTGGGTGATGACCGCGTCGGCGCGGGCGATGGCCGCCTCCTGGGGCGCGAAGTCGGTGACCCAGGTGGCGCCGTCGTCCAGCAAACGGCGTTCGGCATCGGCATCCAGACGTCCGCAATGGGCGATCAGCACCTGGACGCCGAGTTGGCGACAGGCCTGGGCGATGCGCCGGAACAGCGGTAGCCGACCACCCTGCAGGGTGCCGAAGGAGGCGAAGACGAAGGGCTGGCGCGGATCGATCTCCAACTCCAGTCGTTGCTCACGCACCGCCGGCGAACGCAGCGGTCCGACCTCGTGAAAGTGCGGCGGCGGGGCATGACGCGGAAAGTCGAAGCCCGGCAGGCACTGGCTCAGCTGCAGATACGGCGAGAAGCAGTCGTCGAGGGTCCGTCGCTCCCCCAGGCCGAAGGCCTGGGCCTGGCGCTGGATGACCTTGCCCTGGCCGCGCATCATCAGGTCGAACACCTGGGTGGCGCCCTGGACGATCTGCCGCTCCCGCTCGGTGCCGGGATAGGCGAAGGGCAGGGTGGGCAGCGGCAGGTGGGGCTCGCGATTCATCGGCACGGCGCAGGCCAGCGATGCATAGGGCAGGCCCAGGTGGTCGCCGAGCAGTCCACCGGCCGGTTCCATCTGGTCGGCGATCAGGTAGTCGACCCTGAGGTCACGCAAGGCGGCCGGGCCTTCGCGGCAGAACAGTTCGGTATTGCGCGCCATGTCGGCGATCACGCCGAGTACCGACCAGGGCTTGCTGCTGGCGGTCCGCGCCAGCAGGGGCGCCAGGCTGCCACGTGGATGGCTGGTCGCGCCCAGGGCCTGGAACTGGATGCCTGCCGGCAGCGCCCGCTCGCCCACTTCCACCTGGTGCAGCAGGGTGACCCGGTGGCCGAGCGCGACCAGCGCCTCGCCCAGCACCAGATGGGTGGACAGGTGGCTCGGCAGCGGCGGCGAGATCAGGGCGACATGCATGGCGGCGTCCGGTCGGGTGTCTGCCACTATGGGCACCGCTGCGGCGCGGCGTCCAGCAGCTCGGCCTGGCGCAAGCCGGCCAGATCCGCCGAGCCGGTACAGAAGCAGGCGATGCGCAGCTGTTCGATCACCACCCGGAAATGCGCGATCACCGCCTCGGTGGATTCGGTGGCGCCGGGCAGGGCCGCAGCGGCCTGGCCGGCCAGGTCCGCACCAAGGCGGATGGCCTTGGCCACGTCGATACCGTCGCGGATGCCGCCCGAGGCGATCACTGTCGCCTGGGGGCAGGCGGCGCGCACCTGGCGCAGGCTCTCGGCGGTGGGGATGCCCCAGTCGGTGAAGGCGCGGGCGATGGCGCGCTGCTGCTCGTCACGGGCGCGTTCGGCTTCCACCGCCGCCCAGCTGGTGCCACCGGTTCCGGCGACATCCAGCACCGCCACGCCAGCCTCCAGCAATTGCCTGGCGACCCGGCCCGACAGACCGGCGCCTACTTCCTTGACGACCACTGGCACGGACAGTTGTGTAACCAGATTTTCCAGGGCTGCCAGAATGCCGCGCCAGCGGCGATCGCCACCGGCCTGCACGGCTTCCTGCAGGGGATTGAGATGCACGATCAGGGCGTCTGCCTCGATCATCTCCACCGCGCGCCGCGCCTCGTCGAGGCCGTAGCCGGCCACCAGCTGTGCGGCGCCGAAGTTGGCCAGCAGCGGTACGTCCGGCGCCAGGCGGCGCAATTCGCCGGTCAGGCCCTGATCGCCACCCTGCTGCAGGGCGATGCGCTGGGAGCCGACCGCCAGGGCGATACCCAGGGTCTGAGCCGCCTCGGCGAGATGGCGATTGATCAGCGCGGCCCGCTCTGGCCCGCCGGTCATGGAGCTGATCAGCAGCGGCGCGGCCAGGGGACGGCCGAACAGGCGGGTGCCCAGGTCGATCTCGTCGAGATTGAGCTCGGGCAGGGCGCAGTGCGTGAAGCGATAGGCGTCAAATCCCGTGGTGACGGCGCTACGGGCCTTGTGGGGATCCAGCACGATGTCCAGATGATCGTTCTTGCGGCTTGCCAGTTCCCAATCCACCATGTCTTCTAGAGTCCGCCCTGAATGACCTTTCGTCGGTCGTTGTGGTCTGGTAGGGGACGACGGGTTCGCTTGGCGAAGACCTAATCCACCGAGGTGCGACCGTTCGTCGGTTCCACATATGGAGTATCTCGACTCATGGCGACCGTATTAGTGCCGAACGCGACAGACAATTTTGCCGCTTCGCTGCAATGGCAGCGTACCCGTATCGACGAGCGTCTGGCAGAGCTATTGCCGGCCGGGACCGATCCGGTCGCCGCCGCCATCCGCAGTGGGGTCATGGCCCCGGGCAAGCGACTGCGTCCGCTGCTGATGGTGCTGGCCGCCGAGGACCTGGGTCAGTCCGACGAAGCCGTCCTCGATCTGGGCTGCGCCGTGGAAATGGTCCATGCCGCCTCGCTGTTCCTCGATGACATGCCCTGCATGGACGATGCTCGGCTGCGTCGCGGTCGACCGACGCTGCACGTCGAATTCGGCGAAGACGTCGCCATGCTGGCCGCAGTGGCCCTGCTCAGCCATGCCCTGCGCCTGGTCGCGGGCCTCTCCGGCGTACCGGCGGAAACCCGTACCCAGATGGTCTGCCAACTGGCCGATGCGGTCGGCACCGCCGGTCTGGTCTGCGGCCAGTACCATGACCTGCACGGCGGTCGCCAGACGCGTCCGGCCGATGCCATCGCCCTGACCAACCAGCTCAAGACCGGGGCGCTGTTTTCCGCGGCCATGGGCATGGCCGGTGTCACCCTGATCACCACCGCCACGCAGCGCGAAGCCTTCCAGGTGTTCGCCTGCCAGCTCGGCCTGGCCTTCCAGTTGCTCGACGATCTGGACGACGGCAAGGGCCTGGGCAAGGACGCCGGCAAGGATGGCGACAAATCCACGCTGGTCAGCCTGCTCGGCCGCGACCATGCTCAACGCCAGTTACAAAGTCACCTCAGGCAGGCGCGCGAGGCTCTGGCCCAGGCCGATTGCGCCGAGGGCGCCCTGGCCGGACTGCTGGATATCGTCTTTCGTCCGCGTTAGGGCGAATTACTGGGCATCCGGCCCTCTAATCTCTCGATAACCCCGTTTTCGTGTGAGGAGTCCTGAGATGTCGAAGTGGAAAATTGCTTACAGCAACGTTGACGGCAACACCTCGGTGGTCACCACCGACGCTGACCAGAAGCCGGATATGGAGCGGGTCGCCCAGATCGTCCGTGACGATGCCCTGGAAGAGTACGACGACAGCGAAGTGCCACGGGATTACGACGAACCCACGGTAGCCCTGCTGGAGCGCCACGGCATCACCATCACCGGGATCACCGAAGAAGGCTGATCTCCTGGGTATCTGGCTCTAGGACTTGTTTGATGGGTAGCCGAGCGAAGGTCAGACAAGACAAAAATCAACGAGGAAGCGGAGTTTACGAGTGGTAAATGAGCATTCCGAGTTGATTTTTAATGCAGTATGACCGAGCGCAGGCCCCTTTCAGACAAGGCCTAGCGCAGGGGCCAGATGCCGCCATCTCCCACCACGAAGATCCGCCGCGCCGGATCGGGCGCCAGCAGGTGCCCGCCGGTGAAATCGCCAAAGGCCGGCAGGATCAGTACCTCGTCGTTTTCCAGGCAGAAGCAGGGCAGACGCAGCGCCTGGCGCCCACGGCCCTGCAGGCGAAAGGCCGGATGGATATGCCCGGCCAGCACCGGCAATCGCGGGTGCGGATCGGGCTCGTGCTGTAGCGACAGTCCATCCAGTTCCAGCGGTTCGCCCACCACGTCGATGCCCAGGGCGGCGGGCGGATCTCCCGCGCGGCGGTCGTGGTTGCCGCGGATCAACAGCAGCCGCAGATGGGCCTGGTGTTCCCGCCAGCGCTCCAGGGTATCCAGGGTCAGGGGCGCGCGGGATTCCGGGGCGTGCAGGAAGTCACCGAGAAAGATGATCTCCTGGCAGTCGTAGCGCGCCAGCAGGCTGTCCAGCCGGGCGATGTTGCCCGCGGTGGTGCCGTGGGGCACCGGTTGGCCCAGGGCCCGGAAGGCCGCCGCCTTGCCGAAATGGATGTCCGCCACCAGCAAGGCCCGGCGAGCCGGCCAGTAGATGGCCTTTTCCGCGAGCAGCCAGAGTTCGACACCGGCGAGGATGAGGGAGTGGTAGGCAGGCATGGGATCTCCGGAAAACGCTTCCTGCTCTGATGGCGGCCAGGTGCCAGGGTTCAGCCCTATTGGAGGGTAGGCCTGCTCGGCCAGCGCTCCATCTCTGCGGAAGAGGGTTGAAGTGAGGTCGAATTACTCGGAGAACGAGGCCGTGTTGTTTCCACGCTACGGGATACGCACCCGCGTAGGTTGGGTTGAGCGCGGCGAAGCCCAACAGCCCAATCCGGCATTGCCAACTCTGGGCTTCGAGCCAAACACAACCTATGACCACCATTGAGCCAGGCCAGGTGCGCCGTCGCCGGCAGCCCGGTAAACTGGCGGTTCACTAGAGTCCGGAGCGACCCATGTCGACATCCTTCGCCCAGATGCTGGAAAACATCACCCCCGATATCTACGAGGGCCTGAAGCTGGCCGTGGAGATCGGCAAGTGGCCGGACGGCCGCAAGCTCAGTCGCGACCAGGTCGAGCTCTGTCTGCAGGCGGTCATCGCCTACGAGGCCAAGCACCTGCCCGAAGACCAGCGGACCGGCTACATGGGGCCCCAGGAGTGCGCCTCCAAGTCGGTACCCATCGAGAACATCCTGTTCAAGTCCGACGCCATTCACTGATCGTCCGCGCCTTACCCGACGAGGTGCCCTTCGCCAGAAGAGGCACCTCGCGTCTTTATCAGAGTCCGCCCACCGTCTGCTGCGCGTCGGCCAAACGGCGTTGAAAAGGCCCTGGAGGGCCAGCCCCGTCGGAATGCTCATTTACCATTCGTAAACCCGAGCGCGGGTCCGGTCCGCTTCCTCAGGCGTTTTCGTAGGGCCGCCTAGGCCTTGTTTGTCGCTAGCTCGCGAGACGTCGAGCGGGCTCCAAGAAACCGAGAAGTACTACCGTGATGACCGAACTGGGCCGTGGCGCCCTGCGCAAGATGGCCGTGACCCTGGCCGACCCCGTCAACTACGCCTTTCGCCTCGATGAGCGCGAGGTGCCGGTCAATCCGCTGATCGGCCGTCGCGTACGGCTCGAATACCTGGGCGCCATCCATTGCACCCATTGCGGACGCAAGACCCGCAAGAGCTTCAGCCAGGGCTATTGCTATCCCTGCTTCACCGCCTTGGCCCAGTGCGACAGCTGCATCGTCAGCCCCGAGAAGTGCCACTACGAGCACGGCACCTGCCGCCAGCCGGAGTGGGGCGAGGCCCATTGCATGGTGCCCCACATCGTCTACCTGGCCAATTCCTCGGGCCTCAAGGTCGGCATCACCCGCGCCACCCAGCTGCCCACCCGCTGGATCGACCAGGGCGCCTACCAGGCGCTGCCGATCCTGAGGGTCGCCACCCGCCAGCAATCCGGGCTGGTGGAAGACGTACTGCGCAGCCAGGTAGGCGATCGCACCAACTGGCGGGCCATGCTCAAGGGTGTGGCCGCGCCGGAAGACCTGGCCGCGGTGCGCGAGCGGATCTTCGATGCCTGCGCCCAGGGCCTGGACGATCTCCAGGGTCGCTTCGGCCTGCAGGCGATCCAGCCGGTGGTCGACATGGCGCCCATCGAGATCCATTATCCGGTGACGGTCTATCCCACCAAGGTGGTCAGCCACGACCTGGAAAAGACCCCCGTGGTGGAAGGCACGCTGCTGGGCATCAAGGGTCAATACCTGATGTTCGACACCGGCGTGATCAACATTCGCAAGTACACGGCCTATCAGCTGGCCGTGTCCGCCTCCGCAGCAGAGATGTAAGGACGTAAGCCATGCGCACCGACCAGCCCCAGACCATCTACCTGAAGGACTATCAGGCGCCCGAGTACCTCATCGAGGAAACCCGCCTCCGCTTCGAACTGCATGACGACCAGACCCTGGTGCATGCCGAGCTGCGCCTGCAGCGCAACCCGACGCGTGGCGCGGGCCTGCCGCCGCTGGTGCTGCATGGCGAGGAGCTGGAGCTGCTGGCGGTGGCGCTGGACGACCAGACCCTGGCGGCTGGCGACTACCAGGTCGAGGCGGGCAGCCTGACCCTGCAGCCGCAGGGCGAGGCCTTCGTGCTCAAGACCTCGGTGCGCATCCATCCGGAAAGCAATACCGCCCTCGAAGGGCTGTACGTCTCCGGCACCATGTTCTGCACCCAGTGCGAGGCCGAGGGCTTCCGCAAGATCACCTACTATCTGGACCGACCGGACGTGATGAGCGTCTTCACCACCACGGTGGAGGCCGACAAGGGCAAGTACCCGATCCTGCTCTCCAACGGCAATCCCGTGGCCAGCGGCGATGCCGAGGGCGGACGTCACTGGGCCACCTGGGAAGATCCCTTCCCCAAGCCGGCCTATCTGTTCGCCCTGGTGGCCGGTGACCTCCGGTCCGTGGAAGACAGCTATCGCACCGGCAGCGGTCGTGACGTGGCCCTACGCATCTACGTCGAACCGGAAAACATCGGCAAGCTGCAGCACGCCATGGACAGCCTGAAGAAGTCCATGCGCTGGGACGAAGAGGTCTACGGCCGCGAATACGATCTGGACATCTTCATGATCGTCGCGGTGAACGACTTCAACATGGGCGCCATGGAGAACAAGGGGCTCAACATCTTCAACTCCAGTGCCGTGCTGGCCAGTCCGCGTACCGCCACCGACGCCGCTCACCAGCGCGTCGAGGCCATCGTCGCCCACGAGTACTTCCACAACTGGTCGGGCAATCGCGTGACCTGCCGCGACTGGTTCCAGCTGTCGCTCAAGGAAGGCTTCACCGTGTTCCGCGACGCCGGCTTCAGCTCCGACATGAATTCGCCCACGGTCAAGCGCATTGAGGACGTGGCCTTCCTGCGCACCAACCAGTTCGCCGAGGACGCCGGCCCCATGGCCCACCCGGTGCGCCCGGATCACTTCATCGAGATCTCCAACTTCTACACCCTGACGGTGTACGAGAAGGGCGCCGAGGTGGTGCGGATGCTGCACACCCTGCTGGGGCCGGAGGGCTTCCGCAAGGGCACCGATCTCTACTTCGAGCGCCACGATGGTCAGGCCGTGACCTGCGACGACTTCATCAAGGCCCTGGAAGACGCCAACGGCGCCGACTTCAGCCAGTTCAAGCGCTGGTACAGCCAGTCCGGCACCCCTCGCCTGGCGGTCAGCGAGCAGTACGATGCGGCGGCCAGGACCTATCGCCTGACCTTCCGCCAGAGCTGCCCGCCCACCCCGGGTCAGCCGACCAAGGAACCCTTCGTCATCCCGGTCCAGCTCGGCCTGCTGGACGGCCAGGGCCGCGACCTGCCGCTGCGCCTGGAAGGCGAGAGCGCGGCCCAGGGCAGCGACCGGGTGCTGTCGGTCACCCAGACCGAGCAGACCTTCACCTTCGTCGACGTACCCGAGCAACCGCTGCCGTCGCTGCTGCGGGGCTTCTCCGCGCCGGTCAAGCTCAGCTTCCCCTACAGTCGCGAGCAGTTGACCTTCCTCATGCAGCATGACAGCGACGGCTTCAATCGCTGGGACGCCGGCCAGCAGCTGGCCGTACAGGTGCTGCAGGGCATGATCGCTGGCGAGCCGCTGGACACCCGGCTGGTGGAGGCCCTGCGTACGGTGGCCGCCGACGAGTCCCTCGATCCGGCCATGGTCACCGAGATGCTGTCGCTGCCGTCCGAGGCCTATCTGGTGGAGCTGTCCGAGCAGGCCGATCCGGGTGCCATCCATGGTGCCCGGCGCCAGGCGCGGCGGGGCATCGCCGAGTCCCTGCGCGACGTGCTCTGGCAGCGTTATCGCAGTGCCCGTGAAGCCTCGCGCACCACGCCCTACCAGGCCAGCGCCGACCACATCGCCCGCCGCAGCCTGCAGAACGCCGCCCTGGGCTACCTCATGCTGCTGGAAGAGCCGGAGGCGCGCGATGCCGCCCTGGAGCAATTCGAGCACGCCGACAACATGACCGAGCGCCTGGCTGCGTTGAGCGCCCTGGTCAATTCCGGCTTCGAGCAGGAAAAGGCCGAGGTGCTGGCGCGCTTCTTCGAGGAATTCAAGGCCGATCCGCTGGTGATGGACACCTGGCTCAGCGTCCAGGCCTCCAGCCCCTTGCCGGGCGGTCTGGCGCGCGTCCAGGCACTCATGCAGAACCCGGTCTTCACCCTGAAGAACCCCAACAAGGTACGGGCGCTGATCGGTGCCTTCGCCAACGCCAACCTGGTCAATTTCCACGCCGAGGACGGCAGCGGCTATCGCTTCCTGGCGGACCAGATCATCACCCTCAACCGCCTCAATCCGCAGATCGCTTCGCGCCTGCTCACGCCCCTGACCCGCTGGAAGAAGTACGGTCCCGCGCGCCAGGCCCTGATGCGTGCCGAGCTGGAGCGGATCCTGGCCAGCGGCGAGCTGTCCAGCGACGTCTACGAGGTGGTGAGCAAAAGCCTGGCGTAGGGCCATCCACAGGTTGGGTTGAGCCTTGCGAAGCCCGACCTCGCCCGTCTCTGCAAAGCCTGACGCCCAGCGTCAGGCTTTTTTTCGTCCAGCTTTTCTCCGCAGCCAAGGCTTCTGGCTCAGCCTGCGAACAGGCGGCGCATGCCCGTGCCCGGCAACTCGTCTCCGCTCTGGCGCCGCTGGGCTGATAGAAATGCTTTAGGCTGGCAGCTGTATTCAAATCAGCTGCAGAACGAGGCGCCGCCGCCGACAGGCTGGGCAGGGTGTTTCGAGCGGCACCCAGACCCTGATCACCGGAAGAGAGCGGAGCGGCAGATGAGTCATGCACAGCTGATGGATTGGGGATTCGTCCTGATAACCCTGTGCAATATCCTGCTGATCGCCCTGGTGGTGTTTCTCCTGTGGCAGCGCTATGTCGCCAGCGACGCGGCTTCCAAGGCCGAGGGCGCTAACGAGGAGCCGGCGCCGGCCGTTCCCGAGGTGGTCGACAGCGCGCCTGCCGACATCCCGCCGCCGCCACTTCCCGCCAGTCCCGCCCCGGCGGCGAATCGTAACGTTGACCTCTTCGACGAGGGTCCGGAAGAGGTGTACGACGCCAACTATCCCGAGTGGAAGAAGAGCGACGACCCCTACGTCGAGGAATTGCTGTCGCACCGCGAAGCCCTGGAGCTCAAGGTGGACAACATGGTCATGCGGCTGACCCTGGCGCACAAGGTGGTGACCGGCCTGCGCGCGCAGAATCGCGAGCTGCGCGCTTCGGAGGCCCATGCGCAGCGCCTGCAGGAAGAGCTGACCCGCACCCAGACCAGCCTTGCCCAGCTGCGCCAGGAGCGTGACGCCCTGCTGGTCGAGCTACAACCCGGGCGCAAGGCGGACTCCGCGCCCCGGCATCCTACCGACACGGGTGCGCCTTCCTCGTCCTGAGCGGTGGTGTGCGGCGCTGGGCACCCTGCTGCTAGTGATCGGCAGCTGCGGACTGTTTTCGCCAATCTGCTCCAGGCCGCGGCGGCGCGCTCGCGCGAGCGCCTGGCGGATGCCTCCGCCGTGCAGTTCACCCGCCAGCCCCAGGGGCTGGCCAATGCCCTGAAGAAGATCGCCGCCCATCCGCTGCAGGGGCGGCTCTATCACCGCCGGGCGCGCAGCGTCGCCCACATGGTGCTGGGCGATTCGGGCGCCTCCTGGTTCGCCACCCACCCCCCCCCC
>NZ_WHOV01000286.1:0-321 GCF_009765395.1 Pseudomonas sp. BAV 4579
TGCCGAGCCACTTCATCCAGTTCGTCCTGCGAATAGAGCGAGAGATCAGTTCCCTTCGGGAAGTACTGCCGTAAAAGGCCGTTGGTGTTTTCATTCGTTCCACGCTGCCAAGGATTCTGGGGATCGCAGAAGTAAACTTGGATGTCCGTCGCCAGCGTGAATCGCTTATGAGCGGCCATCTCCTTACCTCGATCCCAGGTCAGGGAGCGGTAGAGCTCCTGAGGCAGTCTCAGAGCGTTTTCGATCAGCGCATCCACCACTGTCTGAGTGTCTTTCCCTGCCACCTTTACCAGCATCACGTAGCGGCTGTGGCGTTCTACC
>NZ_WHOV01000287.1:0-338 GCF_009765395.1 Pseudomonas sp. BAV 4579
GGATTGCCAGCGTAGGGATACGACATAGGGCAGATCCAGGCCGGTCAGAGTACGACCTTTGCCTGAGCCGATTCTTTCTGGCCAACCCTCTGCGCGAATCGCCAGATTTTCAGGTTTGCCATAAGACACTACTCCCCCCATGGCATTGGGAAAGATGCGCCCGCTGTTATCACCAATGTTGACTTGCTCCAGCCAAACTTCCATGTAGTTAGGCGCTATAAAGCCCAAATACCAGGCGTCATAGGGCAGCTCGTTCGCGGCGTCAGACTGACAACCCGCCAGGCTCAGTAGCAGGCCAATAGCCAACAACCAGCGACTCATCGCCCAACTTTTCATGG
>NZ_WHOV01000288.1:0-368 GCF_009765395.1 Pseudomonas sp. BAV 4579
GTTCCATTACCGCAACCACGGCGCGGCGGACGGCCGGGTGTTCGCCGGGCTGGAGGCCAGCCAGGCCGAACGGCCGGAGCTGCTGGCGACGCTGGATGCCATCGGCTATCGCTACTGGGACGAGACCGAGAATCCGGCGTACCGGTTGTTCCTGGGCTGAGGTCTGGGGTTGTTGGGCTTCGCTGCGCTCAGCGCCAACCTACGGGAACGTACGGGTAGGGTGGATAACGACGTAGTCTTATCCACCGTTGGCACCCGTGCGAGCTAGTGGAAAACGCTGCGCGGTTTTCCACGCTACGGAATCCAATCGCCCTCTCTCCCTCTGGGAGAGGGCTGGGGTGAGGGTGGCCAAACGCCAAAATTAAGCT
>NZ_WHOV01000289.1:0-349 GCF_009765395.1 Pseudomonas sp. BAV 4579
CGTCGAGCGAGCCCATCTCACCTTGCAGGATCGCCTGGTCAAGGAACTGCGACTGCGAAACATCAGCACCGTCGAAGCCGCTAATGCTTATCTGCCGCTCTTCATAGCCGATTACAATCGTCGCTTCGGCAAACCGGCCCGCTCGGACTTCGATGCCCACCGCCCGGTACGTGACGATGAAGATCTCTCGTTGATCCTCACCTGGCGCGAGCCCCGGCGAGTCTCGAAAAGACTAACCCTGCAATACGACAAACGCCTCTACCTGATTAACGACACCCCGCAGACGCAAGGCCTGGCTGGCCACTACGTGGACATCTATCACTATCCATGCGGGCGCATAGGAATCAGA
>NZ_WHOV01000038.1:0-5870 GCF_009765395.1 Pseudomonas sp. BAV 4579
GGCTTTTTGCTGTCTGCAGGGTCGGATTTCAAGGCCCGCTGGGTAGGTAACAGAGGAAGAGTTCCGAAACCCTTTCGAGACAGCTCCAATGCCTGACCTTCTATGGCACTCGATCCCAATGAAGCTGACCATTTCGGTTAACCCTGTAGCTACCCGGGAGCGAGAGCTGAGCTGAGTAGGGGCGAGGGGAGCTGCCCTTTTGAGATGAGCAGGCAGGACGGTCGATGTCAGGACCTGCAAGTCTTCGACGACCGATCAGTCGCCCGCTGAGGCTACCGGTACCAATCGTGCGTGATCATCAGGTGGCAGACATGGCCACCACAAAGATGGTTGCCAGCCCGATGCACATGGCGCCCAGGGTGAGCGCCAGCAGGCCCTGATCGCTGGCTAACGACCCTGGACGAATGAGTGCGGATTTCAGCGAGACGCTATTTATCCGACCGTGGGGCCTGGACTCGAAGAGCGTCACTGTCCTTGTTAACTGATAGCGCAACTGAAATATCCTTTTCAGTTTCGGTGCCGGACTGCGGAGTCCAGCTATTGGCTACGATTGTGGCTTCCGCGAAGCTCAACAGCAAGACAATTGCTGATATGCAGGTTCCTATGGCAATCGCGTTGATCACCTTCTGTTCTTTTACAGGCGCATTCATCTTGATTGCCTAGTACGGGTCCACTTCGAGTGAGGAAGTCTGACAACCGAAAGCGGTAGAAGTGCGGGCGCTCAACGAGCATTGAAAGGCAGCCGTTGCACTCGCTACCGCGGGAGGCGTCACCCGTCAGTTGGATGCCGCAGTCCGCAACCTCCCGGTCGGACCGTCGCTGTGAGTGGCACGCCGCCAGATCACCCTTGATATCGCCGTTTTACTTTCTGCGGGGCGCTTGACTAGGGCCGCTTCCGAATTCGGTTCGGCAGTCGAGACCTGCTTCTGACCTGTGAGACTGCCAAGACCTTCACTGATATTTCCGCCACTCGCGATATTTCTCGCCGATGATCTGGTTCAGCGCCTTGGGCTGCTGGCACTCGACGCCAGCCAGGGGGTTCGGCTCGCAGAGGGTGCTTTTGTTGGAGTAATGGCTGCAGCCCAGGAGCACTACGGTCATTCCCACTAGGGTCAGGTATTTCACGGGGTCTCCACGATTCTGAAGTGCCGGAAGCTGGCGGTCATTTTCGAACTCTGTGCCTGACAAGGGCTGGTGGGCTGCAGCTAGGGGTCAGGCCGTGGATACTGATCTCGCTCGAGATCCTGTCTGGCCACCCTGTACCCCGGTTTCCTGCTCCGACGCGCCTTCGCCACTGAATTCCTGCAGCTTAGCTGAAATACTTCACGCTCCTTGGCGCTCATTATCCATAGCTATGCGCTGCGATCTGCTGTGGATTCTGCTCCAGCACCTGTTGACATTAAAAAGCCCGCGCGAGGCGGGCTTTTTCCATGGCAAGGTGCAGCGTCCAGTCAGGGCGTGTTGCCCTTGGCCAGGGCGCCAGCGATGGCGGGTGCGTCGATGGCATTGGTCAGGACCTGGGTCCCCGAGAGGAGGACGTTGTTGGTCGGGCCGCTGCCTTTGATCTCGTCGCTGGCAAGAAGCTTGCCCTGGTCGTCGAGGACCTGGGTGATAACGTCATAGTCGAAGCGGACGCGCATGTAGGCGTCGGATTTCCACTCGCGCAGTTTTAGCACCAGCAGCTTCTGGCCCTGGGGGGCGCGGTCGCTGACCTGGCTGGGCAGGGCGGTGATGGCGGAGCGGGCCAGGGCCTTTTGCACGGCGTCCTGCAGATCGGCGGAAAGGGGGCTGCCACTGTAGGTGCGAACGCTCCAGGGGTTGTAGTAGAGGCCGCGGATGTTGCCGACATAGGTGGCGTCCTTGTTCCGGGCGACTACATAGGGGCGCTCGTCGAGTACCGCGACGGCGACCGGCTTGTCGGCCTTGACGCTGAGTTGCGGGGCGGTCTGGCGATAGTCGATCTTCTGGCCGATGGCGCAACCGGCCAGTTGCAGCGCAGCGAAGGTGATGAACAAGAGCTGAGACGGTTTCATGCGAAACTCCTTTTTCGAGAGGCGCGCAGTCTAAGCCATCAGGCCCGTCATGCCAAAATAATGTGACTTGATTCACGGGATGGCTGGAGCGACCGCGAGCCGGTTTCTGGGCTATGCAGCCGAGTGGATGCGCCTGGCGCGCGCAGCCGTTGAGTATCCAGGCCAGGGGGATTGCCTATTGTGCGCGGTCGCTGTCTTTCAGTGGTCGGGATTCGGGCGACCTGTCGGTGCTGCAAGGGAACGAACAGCCTTCGAGGACAAGCCAATCCTTTGGCTCTGCCCCGACCCGGGCGGGCTACAGCGTCTTCTTGTATTCCTTGTCCGCCTTCTTGTCTTCGCGGTGGCGTTCCTTGTCCAGGTGGGTATCGGTGCGGTCGGCTTCGTCGGCGGCATGGGCCGCGCCCTTGTCGACCTCCTTGCGGTCATGGCGGGCGTCCTTGCTCACGTCACGACCGTCCTGGCGGACGCTCTTTTCCGCTGGGCTTTCGGCCAGTGCGACGCCTGTGCCGAGGACACTCAGCAGAACGGTCATGGTTGCTGCGGTAAGGCGTGATTTCATCAAGAAGCGCTCCTGGGTCGAGATAACGAGAGTGGTCGCCCATGGCGACTGCTTCCTTGCAGTAAAGCGGTAAAGCGGCCGTTTTGAAAGGAAAGCTGGAGAGAGGCTCTGGTCAAGCGGGCGAGCTGGAGGCCCAGGCGGACGCATCGTGCGGATGCAGACTCTCCAGATGGCGCACCTGGATGCTCACGTCCTGATGGCTGTCACGCAGGGCGACCAGCAGGCGGCGGGCGGCGTCCTCGACGAACATCAGGTTGCTGCCATTGAGCGCGGCGAATGCCTGTTCGTCGGCGCGCTTGACGGCGGTCTGCACCGGCGTGCCCAAGGCCTGCTCGCACTGGTCGATCAGGGGCAGCAGGCCGAAGTCGGCCGCAGCTGCGGGCAGGCTGATCCGTACCCGGGCCAGGCTGCGCTGGCTATGCGGGGTGGCCAGGGAGGCGTGACGTCCCAGCCAGTGGGCGACGGTGGCTGCATCGAGCTGCGTGGCGGCCCCGTGCTCGGCGAGAAAGGCTCGTACGATCAGTTGCCGGGACAGGGCGGCGGAGCAGGGGCAGGTGGAGGCGTAAAGGATCTCGATGCGCGCGCTGAGCTGGAAGACGCCGGCCACCCAGCTGGCTTCCAGGCGTACGGGATAGCGTTTCCAGCCGCTCAGCCCGGTGGTCATCAACGCAGGACGGCGAATCAGCAGGGCGAAGTCCAGCCGCAGGCGGGCGGCGCGGGAGTCGCAGCTGCGATGGCTGGCGACCATGTCGCTCAGCAGCAGACGCAGGCGCTCGGGCGTCAGGAGGGCTTCTCCGCTCAGGCGATCCAGCAGCTGATAGAGCCGGGACATATGGATGCCCTTGGCGGTGGCCATGGGCAGGTCGACCTGGACGTCGGCGCTGGCGGGCAGCAGGCCGCCGAGTTCGTCCTGCCCGAGGCGGATCGGCAGGTCGATGCCCTGCATGCCGACCCAGTCGAGGGCGGCGGGCAGGGTGGCGGTCTCGCTGAGGGAGACGTCGGGCAGGATGGCATTCATGGGCAGGGCTCGACTTAGTGGGGATCGGCGGCCTGGGGCCAGTCGCTGAAGGGGTTGTGCAGGTGCGTCCAGTCCGAGGGACCGCCGGCGAGTTCGCTGTCGGTCAGCAGGCAGGCGTCCAGCTGGGCGCGCAGGGAGGGTTCGTCCATGTCCATGCCGATGAGTACCAGTTCCTGGCGGGCATCGCCGACGCCCTCGTGCCATTTCTCCTTGATCAGGGCGACGGTTTCTTCATCCTCTGGCCACTGTTCGGGGGGGACCGCGGCCCACCAGCGCCCAGCCACGCCATGGCGAGCCACGGCGCCGGCCTGGGACCAGGTGCCGGCATGGGCGGGATGGCTGGCCAGCCAGAAGTAGCCCTTGGAACGGATCACGCCGGGCCATTCCTGCTCGACCAGGGCGAAGAAGCGTTCGGGGTGGAAAGGCCGGCGCGCCTGATAGACGAAGCTTGAGATGCCGTATTCCTCGGTCTCGGGGGTGTGTTCGCCGCGCAGCTCCTGCAGCCAGCCCGGCGCCTGGGCAGCTTTATCGAAGTCGAACAGGCCGGTCTGCAGCACCCGCTCCAGGGGCACGGCGCCAAAGCTCGTCAGTTCCAGCCGCGCGCGGGGATTGAGGCTGCGCAGGATGGCCAGCAGGCGATCACGTTCCGCCGGCTCGACCAGATCCAGCTTGTTCACCACCAGGACGTCGCAGAATTCGATCTGCTCGATCAGCAGGTCGACCACGGTGCGTTCGTCTTCCTCGCCCAGGGACTCACCGCGGGACTCCAGGAGGTCGCTGGAGGCATAGTCGCGCAGAAAATTGAAGGCATCCACCACGGTGACCAGGGTGTCGAGCTGGGCGACATCGCCAAGGCAGCGACCGTCTTCACCGGCAAAGGTGAAGGTCTCGGCCACCGGCAGGGGTTCGGAGATCCCGGTGGATTCGATGACCAACTGATCGAAGCGGCCGTCGCGGGCGAGGCGTTCGACCTCCAGCAGCAGGTCTTCGCGCAGGGTGCAGCAGATGCAGCCGTTGCTCATCTCCACCAGCTTCTCCTCGGTGCGCGACAGCTCTGCGCCGCCGTCGCGGACCAGGGCCGCGTCGATGTTGACCTCGGACATGTCGTTGACGATGACCGCCACCCGCCGGCCTTCGCGGTTGTTGAGGATGTGGTTGAGCAGGGTGGTCTTGCCGGCGCCGAGAAAGCCGGACAGCACGGTGACAGGGAGTTTCTTGCTGGGGAGGGTGGCTTGGGTGGTCATGGTCGTCACGGGTAGGGGAGGTCGCAGGGCGGGGCATCCCTGGACTAGGGTGATTGGATTGTTTTGCATGTTATAACATAACATTAAAGGAGGGTTAAGGACAGCTGCTGTCTTGCCCGGCGTCCTCTTTCGCTAACCGATAGGGCGGCGTGCCACGAATCCAGGTGGGCTGCCCTGAGCGACAGCGCTACCTAGACGTGCTGACCGCCGTTGATATGGATCTCGGCGCCGTTGATGTAGCAGGAGCGTTCGATGCAGAGAAAGTAGATGGTCTCGGCCACTTCGTCGGGGGTGCCCAGGCGCTTGAGTGGGACCTCGGTTTCCACCAGGCCGTCAGTACCGGGCGAGAGGATGGAGGTGGCGATCTCGCCCGGTGCTATGGCGTTGGCGCGGATGCCACGGGGGCCGAACTCATGGGCCAGTTCGCGGGTGAGGGCGGCCAGGCGCGCCTTGGAGGCGGCATAGGCCACGCCAGCGAAGGGATGCACCCGGGAGCCGGCGATGGAGGTGACGTTGACGATGCTGCCTTGCGCCGCTTCCAGCTCGGGTAGCAGGGCGCGAGCCAGCAGGGCGGTGGAGACCAGGTTGACGTTGAGTACCTGGGTCCAGGTTTCGGCATCCGAAGCCAGCACGCCGAGGCGACTGCCGTCGGTTCCCTTGGGCGAGATCCCCGCGTTGTTGACCAGCGCGTGCAGCTTGCCACTCGGCAGGCGCTCGCGGACGGTGGCGACCAGGCGATCGATCTGGGAGAGGTCGGCGAGATCGGCCTGGATGTGCGCGTCGCGGGCTTCCGGCCAGCCGCATTCCTCGGAGAACGGCTGGCGGGAGACGGTGAGCAGACGCCAGCCCAGATTGCGGAACAGCTTGACGGTGGCGTGACCGATTCCGCGACTGGCGCCGGTGAGCAGCATGGTGCGCTGGGTCATGGGCAACCCCGGCAGGCAGCGGGGCGGGCGAGGGGCGACAGGACGGGCATGGTCGGTGACTCCGGTGTCTGGCAGGCCGGTTCACTATGC
>NZ_WHOV01000290.1:0-296 GCF_009765395.1 Pseudomonas sp. BAV 4579
TCCAGTGGAAAAGGCTGCGCCGTTTTCCACGCTACGGCGTCCGCAGTTCCGTAGTGTGGGTTGAGCGTCAGCGACGCCCAGCGCGACGGGTTCGACTCCGTCCGTTGGGCTTTGACGATGGAGCCGTCTCAACCCAACCTACGGCTGGGCGCGCTGAGCGATCCCGAGCTTGCCGGGGCTGATGAAGCGGAGCGCTTGCTCGAACAGCCCCTTCTCCCTCGGGAGAGGGTTGGGGTGAGGGTGCGCCCAGCTACGGAGTCCAGTGGAAAAGGCTGCGCCGTTTTCCACGCTACGGC
>NZ_WHOV01000039.1:0-36223 GCF_009765395.1 Pseudomonas sp. BAV 4579
GGGCGGGAACGGGTGGTGCAGCGAATGGGGAGGGGGAGGACCTGAATCTGTCCTCCGTTCTGGCGGTCGAGGGTCCGGGTGGGCGTCAAGCCACCCGGAAGCGGCCCACCAGCGCCTGCTGCTGTTCGGCGAGACGCGCCAGTTCGCGACTGGTGACGGCGGTCTGCTCGGCACCGGCGCTGACCTGGATCACCAGGTCGTTGATGTCGTTGACGTTGCGGCTGATCTCTTCGGCGACCTGGCTCTGCTGCTCGGCGGCCGAGGCGACCTGGATGTTGCGGTCGTTGATCAGGGTCACGCCCTCGGCGATCTCGCCCAGCAGCTCGCCGGCGCGGACCACGTTGCTGGCACCGGTCTGCACCTGACCAAGGGTCTCCTGCATGGCCTGGGTGGCGCGGTCGGAGCCGCTCTGCAGATTGCTGATCATCTGCTGGATGCTGCCGGTGGATTGCTGGGTCTTCTGCGCCAGGGAACGCACCTCGTCGGCCACCACGGCGAAGCCGCGACCGGCTTCACCGGCGCGGGCGGCTTCGATGGCGGCGTTGAGGGCCAGCAGGTTGGTCTGCTCGGCGATGCCGCGGATGACGTCCAGCACCGAGGAGATGGCGTCGCTCTCGTGCTTGAGTTCGCCGATGATCTCCGAGGTCCGCTCGGCCTGCAGCGACAGCCCCTGTACCAGGCCGATGGTGGCCTGCAATTCGCGGCGACCCTGGCGGGTGTTGCCCTCGACCTGGCGCGAGCCTTCGGCGGCTTCGGTGGTGCTGCGGGCGACGTCCTTGACCGTGGCGCTCATCTCGGCGATGGCGGTGGCCACCTGGTCGGTGCCCAGACGCTGCTGGGCGACGTTCTGGCTGGTCTGGAGGGCGACCGCCGAGGCCTCTTCCGCGGCGGTGGCGATCTGCACGGTGGCCGCGCCGATCTCCTGGATCACCTGGCCCAGCTCCTGGCTCATCAGGTTGAGGTTGCCGGTGATGGTGCCGAACTCGTCCCGGCCCTGATAGGCGCAGCGGGCGGTGAGGTCGCGGGTGGCGAGGCGGGTGAGGGTGGCGTTGACCTGCTCGACCGCCTGCTTGATGTTGCGGATGATCACCCAGGCGAGGGCCGAGACGGCCACCAGCACCAGCAGCACCAGGCCGAGGGTGATCCAGAGGTCGCGACTGGCCTTGGCGCGGGCCTGCTCGGCCTGGGCGCCGACGCTGGCGCCGAGGTCCGCCTCGACCTTGCTCATCAGATCGATGCGCTGGGTGGCCAGGTTGAATCAGTCTTCCGGCTTGACGCCCAGGGCCTCGCCCAGGGGAACGGAGAAGGCCAGCTGCTGGAGGCGGCTGACTTCCTGGGCGCTGGGTTGCTTGAAGGTGTCGTCGAGCTGGCGGATGAAAGCGGGCGTGGCCTTGCGCTCGAAGGCGTCGGCATAGGCGGAGAATTCGCCCAGGTTGCGGGCGAAGCGCGACAGCAGACCGGCGTCGAAGCGATTCTGGTTGAAGGCCAGGCCCAGCAGCACGCGCTCGCGACCGGCGCGTTCCTTCATCTCGACGAACAGATTGAGGGCGCCCAGGGCGCGCAGGATGGCCGGATCGTCGACACCGGCTTCCAGCGAATGGGTGTAGCCGATCAGCGTCTTGATCAGATCGGTATAGGCCGCACCGGACTGGATGCTGTTGAGCGCCAGGCCGTCGACCCTGGTGCGCAGATCGGCCAGCCCGTCCAGGGCCCGCAGCAGGCTCTGAATAGCGACATCGCTGTCGCTGGCCACCGCCTTGAGCGCGCCACGGGCCTGGTCGCTGTCCTGGCGGAAGGTCTTGAGCTTGTCCTGCATCGACTTGCCGCCGCTGCCCAGGAAGACGCCGCTGGCGCCCCGCTCACGCTGCAGGCTGGTGACCACGGCGCTGATGCGCTGGGCCGTGGCACTGGCGGTCACGGTGTGCTCCATGTCCTTGAAGGTTTCGTAGCGGTCGGCGGTGTAGAGACCCGAGATCACCAGGAAGCCAGCCAGGGGCAGGAGCAGGATCAGCAGCAGCTTGGTACTTAAGGGAGCATTCCTGAGCATCGTGGACTTCTCTGAGGCGTTCAGCGGGTGCGCCGGCGGCAAGCGAGGAGCCGGCGCGGGCAAGATCGATTCCGGTTATGTCGGCACCCGCAGACGAACCTTGATAGTCAGATTATTCATTGGCGGGAGTGAAGCGGTGCGAGGCGCGCGACCAGGCGGTACGCCTGTTGATGAAGACGGAGCCCGGGAAGACCGGGCGCTATCGTCAGACGTCAATCAGCCCAGTTGCGCCTGGAAGAGCAGGGCGTAGCCGAGCATCAGCAGCGGCCAGCCCAGCACCGGGCCGAACACCAGGCGCCAGAGCCACAGGCGCGGCACGAAGCCGACGCCATGGACCAGTCCGGCGGAGACGCCGAGCATGACCGCCATCAGCAAGGGATGGCTGTAGTGGCCACTGGCGTCGAGCATCAGCCCCGGATGGATCAACAGCAGCAGGGCCAGGGGCGCCGCCAGCAGTAGGGACAGCGTGCGCCCCAGCGGATGGACGCGGGGCAGGGCTTCAGCGTTCGGCATCGTCATGGACGTCCAGCTCCTGGGTGCTTTCCAGCCAGAGGGCGTTGATGATGCCGAAGCTCGCGGCGAGCAGGACGCCGAGGATCCAGGTGAAGTACCACATGGCAGGTCTCCTTGAGAGGGGCCGATCAGTAGAGGCCGTGGGGGTTGGCGTCGATGAAGCGGTCGTCGACCTTGCCCCACATGCGCACGTAGCTCCACAGGGTGTAGGCCAGGATGAGCGGCACGAAAATGGCCGCGGCGACGAACATGATGCCCAGTGTCTTGTGGCTGGAGACGGCGTCCCAGACGGTCAGGCTGGAGGCCGGGTCCAGGCTCGACGGCAGCACGAAGGGAAACAGCGCGCAACCGGCGGTGGCGAGGGTGCAGACGATGGCCAGGGACGTACCGGTAAAGGCCAGGCCGGCCTGCCGCCAGCTGCTGCCCAGCAGCGCCAGGACGCTGCCGAGCACGGCCACGACCGGCGCGATCAGGGTCAGCGGCTGGGTATGGTAGTTGGCCAGCCAGCCCGGATTGCCGGCGGTCACCAGCTTGTGCAGCGGATTCAGGGCGCTGCCCGGATCGCCCTGGCTGACCAGCACGTAGCCGTCGAAGCCATAGGCCAGCCAGACACCGGCCAGGCCGAAGGTAGCGAGATGGAGCAGGGCGCTCAGGCCAGTGGCGCGACGGGCGCGCTCGCCCAGCGCCTGGTGGGTGCGCAGCATCAGCCAACTGCCGCCATGGGCACAGAGCATGGCCAGGCTGACCAGGCCGCTGAGCAGGGCGAAGGGGTTGAGCAGGGCGAAGAAGCTGCCGCGGTAGGTGGATCTCAGGGTGTCGTCAAGCTGGAAGGGCAGGCCCTGGAAGAGGTTGCCGAAGGCCACGCCGAACACCAGCGCCGGGACCAGGCTGCCGGTGAACAGGCCCCAGTCCCAGGCGTTGCGCCAGCGGCTGTTGTCCAGCTTGCTGCGGTAGTCGAAGCCCACCGGGCGCAGGAACAGCGCGAAGAGCACCAGCAGCAGTGCCCAGTAGAGGCCGGAGAAGGCGGTGGCATAGACCAGCGGCCAGGCGGCGAAGAGGGCGCCACCGGCGGTGATGAACCAGACCTGGTTGCCGTCCCAGTGCGGCGCGATGCTGTTGATGGCGGCGCGGCGCTCCTTGTCGGTCTTGCCGATCAGGGGCATCAGGATCATGGCGCCCATGTCGAAACCGTCGGTGAGGGCGAAGCCGATCAGCAGCACGCCGATCAGCACCCACCAGGTGAGCTTGAGCACTTCATAGTCGAACATGGCGGTCTCCTCAGACATTGACCGGAGCGGCGGGCCTGGCCACGGCGGCCTGGCGCAGGGCGTCGCCCACCTGGGCAGCGCGTTCGTGGTGGTAGCGGCCACTGTGCAGGCTGCTCGGGCCGAGGCGGGCGAAGCGGATCATCAGGTACAGCTCCACGATCAGCAGCAGGGTGTAGAAGATCACCAGGGCGCCGATGGAACCGAGCAGATCGCCCGCGGCCAGGGTCGAGGCCGACAGGTGGGTAGGCAGCACCTCGCTGATGGTCCAGGGCTGGCGGCCATGCTCGGCGACCCACCAGCCGGTCTGGGTGGCGATCCAGGGCAGCGGCAGGCTGAACAGGGCCCACTTCAGCAGCCAGGGCTTCTTCAGCTCGTTGCGCCGGGTCGAGGCCCAGAAGGCGCAGATGAACAGCGCCAGCATCAGCACGCCGCTGGCGACCATGATGCGAAAGGTCCAGAACAGGCTGGCGACGCCGGGAATGGTGTCCCGCGCGGCCTGGCGGACCTGCTCGGGGGTGGCGGTGACGGGATCGTTGACGTATTTCTTCAACAGCAGGCCATAGCCCAGGTCCTGCTTGCGCGCGTCGAAGGCGGCGCGGGTGGCGGCGGAGTCATCGCCGGCGCGCAGTTGCTCCAGCAGGGCGTAGGCCTGGGCGCCATTGCGGACGCGGGCCTCGTATTGAGTGACCAGGTCCTTGATGCCGGTGACCTGTTCGGTGGTGGAGCGGGTGGCGATCAGGCCCATCAGATAGGGGATCTTCACCGCATAGTCGGTGCGCATCTCCTGTTGATTGGGGATGCCGAACAGGGTGAAGGAGGCCGGGGCTGCCTCGGTGTTCCACTCGGCTTCGATGGCGGCCAGCTTGACCTTCTGCACCTCGCCGACGCGATAGCCGGATTCGTCGCCCAGCACGATCACCGAGATGACCGCGGCAGTACCGAAGGCGGCGGCCACGGCAAAGGAGCGCCGGGCAAAGCCGATGTCGCGACTCTTGAGCAGGTAGTAGCTGGAGATCGCCAGCACGAAGATGGCGCCGGTGACGTAGCCCGAGGCCACGGTGTGGACGAACTTCACCTGGGCCACGGGGTTGAGCAGCAGGGCGCCGAAGTCAACCAGCTCCATGCGCATGGTCACGTAGTTGAATTCGGCGCCGACCGGATTCTGCATCCAGCCGTTGGCCACCAGGATCCACAGGGCGGACAGATTCGAGCCCAGGGCCACCAGCCAGGTGACCAGCAGGTGCTGACCCCTGGACAGGCGATCCCAGCCAAAGAAGAACAGCCCGATCAGGGTGGATTCCAGAAAGAAGGCCATCAGGCCCTCGATGGCCAGGGGCGCGCCGAAGATGTCGCCGACATAGTGGGAGTAGTAGGCCCAGTTGGTGCCGAACTGGAACTCCATGGTCAGGCCGGTGGTGACGCCCAGGGCGAAGTTGATGCCGAACAGCTTGCCCCAGAACTGGGTCATGTCCTTGTAGACCTGTTTGCCGGTCATCACATAGACCGACTCCATGATCCCCAGGATCACCACCAGCCCCAGGGTCAGGGGCACGAAGATGAAGTGATACAGCGCGGTCATGCCGAATTGCAGGCGTGACAGGTCCACGACGGATTCCGAGATCATCCCGGCAATCTCCTCAAGCTAAAGGAAGGGGTGCTAGTCCAGCAGGTGGGCGCTGACCGTCTGGGTGGCGTCGGGCGGGACCGTGGGGGCGCTGAACCAGAGGCTCCTGATCACCATCAGCAGCGCCAGCTTGATCAGCAGGATGACCAAGAGTTCTTTGACCAGGCGTCCGTTCATGGCGACCTCGTGAGCCGTGGCGCCGCTCCGGGGCGGAGTGGCGACTGCCTGCAGGATGCGCCTGCTGGCCCTGGGCAAAACTGATCCAGATCAATTGGCCAGTGGCCAGCGCCTGGGGCGGGTTGTCGCAGCCGTTCAGGTCGGGTTCAGAGGGGTTAAGACAGCGTTAAGACGTCTGGGCGCAAGGTGGAGCCGTGACTGACGCCGGACCGCTTGCCGCGGCGACGCCAGCCCCCGTGTTCAAGACAGGAGAATCCACCATGAACGTCTTCAACAAGATGGCCGCACTCGCCCTGCTCAGCACCGCCAGCTACACCGCCATGGCTGCCGAGATCAACGAAAGACGCGCCCAGGCTGCGCCGCACCCGGCCGTCGCCGAGGCGGACGTCAGCCGCAGCCAGAACGTGACCCCGACGCGCTGGGATCAGGTGCTCGATCCCCAGGCCTATGGCCAGGCCGCGGTGCGCTATCAGGCGCGGGCAGTCGATCCGGCGCTGTTGCGGGGCGTGACCTTCGGCTAGCGGCCGGTCTGCATGCTATGTTGCACCCCTCGAGACGGGTGGAGGGGGGACGAAGATGCAGACGGTCGCAGCCGGAGAGGCGGGACTCAAGCCGCTACGCTGGGAGGCGCATGCCTGCCTGCCACTGGTGCCGGGGCAGGACATGTCCGGCTTGAGTCGCTATCACGAGGCCGGCTTCCACCACGTGTCGCTCAACGTCGGCATGGACATGACACCCTTCGCGACGGTGCTGCGCACCCTCGCCGGCTTTCGCGCCTGGCTCGCCCGGCACGACGCGCACTTCTGTCTCGTCGACACGGTGGCCGACCTGCAGCGTGCACGCGAGCAAGGCAAGCTGGCGGTTTCCTTCGATCTCGAAGGCTCGACCATGCTGCTCGACGACCCGGCGATGGTCGGGCTCTATGCCTCCCTCGGGGTGCGCCAGATGCTGCTCGCCTACAACCGCGATAACAGCTGCGCCGGGGGCTGCCACGGCGCAGGCGTCGGTCTGACGGCCCTGGGTCGCGCGGTGGTGGCGGCCGGCAATGCGGCGGGCGTCACCCTCGACTGCGCCCACGCCAGCGAGCGCGCCAGCCTGGAGATCATGGCAGTCTCGACCTGGCCGGTGGTGTTTTCCCACACCAACATCAAGGCGCTCCACGATCATCCCCGGACGATCAGCGACGAGCAGATCCGCGCCTGCGCCGACCAGGATGGGGTGATCGGCCTGACCAGGCTAAGCATCTTTCTGGGCGATCCCGCGGCCTCGGTGGCCAGCTATGTGCGCCAGATCGACTACCTGGCGGAGCGGGTCGGGACCCGGCATATCGGCATCGGACTAGATACCGAGCTGTGCCCGGCCGACCATGACCTTCCCGCTGGCGTCGACGCTGAAGACTGGTGGCCGGCACGCCACTATGGACAGCCGCACGGTCATACCCAGCTGCAACCCGAGGCGCTGCCTGAGTTGGTTAGCCAACTGGCGGGGCGGGGCTACAGCGCCGCTGACATCGACGCCATCCTGGGCGGGAATTTCCTGCGCATCGCGAGCCAGACCTGGCCGTCTGCGGTTGCCTGAGTCCAGGCGCAAGGCGCTTTCACGGCGCCTGGCCTAGACGTACTGTGCCGCCGCATAACCCGAAGCCCAGGCCCACTGGAAGTTGAAACCGCCCAGGTGGCCGGTGACGTCCAGTACCTCGCCGATGAAGTACAGACCGGGCGACTTGAGCGACTCCAGGGTCTTGGACGAGACCTCGCGGGTGTCGACGCCGCCCAGGGTGACCTCGGCGGTGCGATAGCCCTCGGTGCCCGCCGGGACCAGTTGCCAGTCGTGCAGGCGCGCGGCGATGGCCTTGAGTTCGTCGGGGGTGTACTGCTTCAGGGGCTTGGACTGGAACCAGCTGTCGGCGAGCAGGGTGGCCATCTTCTTGGTAAACAGCTCGCCCAGCAGCGTCTTGAGTTCGCTGTTGGGGCGCGCCTGGCGCTGCTCGGCGAGCCATAGGGCGAGGTCGAAGTGCGGCAGCAGGTCAATGCTGAGGCTGTCGCCGGGTTGCCAGTAGGAGGAGATCTGCAGGATCGCCGGACCGCTGAGGCCGCGGTGGGTGAACAGCAGGTTCTCGACGAAGCTCTGGCCGTTGCAGCTGATCCGGCAATCTTCCACCGCCGTGCCGGACAGGGCGCTGCAGAATTCCTTGAGCTGCGGATCGGTGATGGTGAAGGGCACCAGGCCGGCACGGGTCGGCAGCAGCTGATGGCCGAACTGGCGGGCGACCTGATAACCGAAGCCGGTGGCGCCCAGGGTCGGGATCGACAGGCCACCGGTGGCGATCACCAGGGATTCGCCGCGCACCGGGCCCAGGCTGGTCTGCAGCTGATAGCCGCCCGGGTCGAGGCGGGCGATCTCCTGCACCGAGGTCTCCAGGCGAATGTCGACGCCGCCGCGCTCGCACTCGTCCAGCAGCAGGGCGAGGATGTCACTGGCTTTGTTGTCGCAGAACAGCTGGCCGAGCTTCTTCTCGTGATAGGGCACGCCGTGCTTGGCCACCAGGGCGATGAAGTCCCACTGGGTATAGCGGGCCAGGGCCGACTTGCAGAAATGCGCGTTCTGCGAGAGGAAGTTGGCGGGCTCACAATAGAGGTTGGTGAAGTTGCAGCGGCCGCCGCCGGACATGAGGATCTTCTTGCCGGCCTTGTTGGCGTGGTCGAGCACCAGGACCCGGCGCCCGCGCGCGGCGGCGCTCAGGGCGCACATCAAACCGGCCGCGCCGGCACCGATGATGATGACCTGGGTATCGAACACTGTGACTCCTTACCGATAGAAAGAGGGCCACTGGCCCGCGGCGGCGCATGTTACCCGATCGCCAGGGCGGGGTGGGGGGCCGCTGTCGGCGCGCTGCGGTACGCCGTCGCGCCCGACCCTTCCGGGGCGTAGCGGTCAGCCAGCCGCGCGCTAGGTGGTCAGGTGCGTCTCGCGCTCGGCGAGGATCTCCTGCAGCCGGCGGGACAGGGCGTCCGCCGAGTAGGGCTTGTGGATCAGCTCGAAGCCCTGGGCGCCATGGGTCGCCAGCACGTGGCTGTAGCCCGAGGTCAGCAGGATCGGCAGGCTGCGATAGAGGCGTCTGATCTCGATGGCCAGTTCCAGCCCGCTCATGCCGGGCATGACGACATTCGAGAAGACCACGTCGAACCGGCCAGGCTGGTCGGCGAGCAGGGCGAGGGCGTGCTCGGCATTGGCGGCCAGCACCGCGTGGTAGCCGAGATCGCTCAGCAGTTCGACGGCGAAGCTGCCGACCTCGAGATTGTCTTCGACCACCAGGACGGTGATCCCGCCGCCATCGGCGGCTGCCACGGCATCATCCAGGGGCGGTGGCTGTCCGGTAGCCGGCGCGATCGGTAGATAGAGGTGGAAGGTCGTGCCGCGACCGACCTCGCTGCTGACCCGCACCTCGCCACCGGACTGCTTGATGAAGCCGAACACCTGGCTCAGGCCGAGACCGGTGCCCTGGCCGACTCTCTTGGTGGTGAAGAAGGGCTCGAAGATCTGTTCCAGGTGCTCTCGAACGATGCCGCTGCCGTTATCCGTCAGGGCGACGGCCACGGCCGGGAGGGCCAGGGCCGCCTGGGTGGCCGTGGCCGGAATGCTGGCGACGGTGCCGACGCTGATGGTCAGGCGCCCCCCATCGCTCATGGCGTCCCGGGCGTTCACCGCGATGTTCACCAGGGCGGTATCGAACTGGCTGGGGTCGGCATAGACCAGGCAGGGGTCGTCGCTGACCTCGAGGGCGATGCCGACCTGCGAGCCGAGCAGGGTTTCCAGCATGTCGCTCATCGCCAGGACATTGTCCCGGGCGGAAAATACCTCGGGCGCCAGGGTCTGGCGGCGGGCGAAGGCCAGCAGTTGCCCGGTCAATCTGGCGGCGCGATCCACGGTGGTGGAGATCGCCTCCAGATAGCGTTCGCGGCGGGCGTCGCTGAGGTTGGGGCGCTTGAGCAGGTCGCAGGAGGTGCGGGCGACGGTGAGCAGGTTGTTGAAGTCATGGGCCACGCCACCGGTGAGCTGGCCGATGGCTTCCATCTTCTGCGCCTGGCGCAGGGCATCCTCGGCGGCCGCGAGATCCAGCGTCTGCTGGCGTTGCTGGGTCACGTCGCGCACGGTGGCGTAGATCAGTTCGCCATTGCGCGTGGCATTCCAGGAAAACCAGCGGTAGGACCCGTCGCGGTGGCGATAGCGATTTTCGAAGCTGGCCAGCGCGATGCCCTGCTTGATATCGCGGAATGCCTGGCGCGTGGCAACGAGATCGTCAGCGTGGACAAAGGCCAGGAACGGCTGGGCCTTGAGTTCATCGAGCGACCAGCCCAGGATCAGCTCCCAGGCCGGGTTGAGGTTGACGAAGAAACCCTCGAGGTCAGCCACGCACAGCGGATCGGTGGAGCGGTTCCAGATCTGATCGCGTTCGGCGGTGCGCTCCGAGATGCGTTGCTCCAGCTCGTCGTTGAGCGCCGCGATGGCCTCGGCCCGGGCCTGCTGGGCCTGCTGGGCCTGCTGGGCGAGGATGCGACTGCTGATGTCGCGGGAGATGCAGACGATCTTCACCTCGCCGGTGCCGGCCACCACGAAGGGTGAGCAGGACACCTCCCACCAGCGCGGCTCGCCGCGGGCCGTGGGGCAGAAGCCTTCGACCCGGGTGGTCTGGCCGGTAGTGGCACGCGCGACGGCGTGGCGGATCTTCGCGACCTCCGCGTCGGGCCAGAGCGCGGCGTATTCGCAGCCCATGACCTGATCGAAGGACTGCAGCTGGTTGAGCTCCAGGCCCTGGGCGTTCATGAATTCGATATGACCCCCGGCGGAGAGGACCTTGACGCAGTCCAGGCTAGCCTGGAGCAGGCTGCGGGAAAAGCCCTCGCTGTGCAGGACGTCGCGGGCGGCGGCGAAGCGGCGCTGGGCGCCGATCTCCAGCGCGATCATGCCGGCGAAGAGTTCGAAGGCGGACAGGATCTCGGGGCTACTGGGTTTGGCCGGCCTGGGGTCGATGGCGCAGAGGGTGCCGAAGAAACTGCCATCGTCCAGCACGATGGGGACCGAGATATAGCTGCGCAGGCCGTAGCGCAGCGGCGTGTGATGGTCGCGATAGCAGTCGTCCTGCGCCACGTCGTCGATCACCACCGGCTGGCGATGATCGCGGATCTCGTCGCAGAGGGTCGACTTGAGCTCCAGCTCGCCACCGGGCTCGAGGCCGAAGCCGATCAGGTCGAGGGTGCTGCAGGCGATCCAGCGATCATCGGTCACCCGGGCAACGGCGGCGAAGCCCATGCCGGTCATTCGGCAGACCACATCCAGGATCTTGGGTACCGCGGCGATCTCGGCGATGAGATCGATGTCCTGGGTCAGGGCATACGAGGGGACTGGAGTCGAGGTGAGGGTGCTCATCGGGTCGCTCGTACGGTGCCCTGCCGGGGTGACGGGGAAGATGGCGAGCGACAGGCTGAAGCCTCCAGCGCGGATGCCAGAGGGATTCGTCACAGGCCGTGCGCGGCCAGTATAGCGAGCATCCAAGCGAATCGGGTGACGGGATGCCCGCCAGTTTGCGATGGGCGTCTCCCTCTCACCTGAGGCCGCGGCGGGCCTTGTCGTGCGGCCCGGGCCTCAGCGACTGCCCGCCAGCGGCGGCCGCTGTCCCGCCCAGGGCTGGGCCCGCTCCAGCTGGGCGGCCAGCGCCAGCAGGGTGCCTTCCTCGCCAAAACGCGCGGCGAAGTGGCTGCCCAGCGGCAGGCCATTGGCGGTCCACCAGAGCGGCACCGACATGGCTGGCTGGCCACTGGCGTTGAACAGGGCGGTGAAGGGCGAATAGCTGTGGAAGGCGGCGATGGCCTCGGCCAGCGAGCGGTCCTGGTGGTCGCCATCCAGCTCGCCCAGGCGCGGCGGTTCGCGGGTCAGGGTGGGGGTGAGGATGACGTCATGGTCGGTGAGAAAGCGTGCCAGGGTCCGGCCCAGGGCATGCAGGGCGTCCACCGCGGCGGCGTAGCGATGGGCGGGGATGTCGCCCCGTTCGCGCAGGATCACCCGGGTACGGGCGTCCAGTTCCTCGTCGCTGACCGGGGCACCGCGCATCGCGCCGAGCACCTGCAGGTAGTGACGGGTGTTGGGACCAATGATGTCGAACACCTGGTCGAGAAAGCGGGGCAGGTCCACCGGCAGGGTCGCCGGCTCGACGTGGTGGCCAAGGCTTTCGCACAGTCGGGCGGTGTGGCGCACCGCGGCCAGGGCCTCGGGTCCGCTCGGCCAGGGTGCCAGGTGCTCGACCAGGGCGATGCGTAGCGGGCGGGGATCGCGCTCCAGCAGCCTGGCGAAGGGTACGTCGTGGGCCGGTGCGGCGTAGGGCGCGCCCAGGTCGGCGCCAGCGGTGGCATCCAGCAGCAGGGCGTTGTCGCGCACCGACAGGCTCATGGCGTGGGGCGTGCCCATGCCGGCCCAGCCTTCACCGACCATGGGTCCGGAAGGCATCCGTCCGCGGCTGGGCTTGAGGCCGAAGATCCCGCAGCAGGACGCCGGCACCCGCAGCGAGCCGCCGCCATCGTTGCCATGGGCGAAGGGCACCACCCGCGCGGCGACCAGGGCAGCCGCGCCGCCACTGGAGCCACCGGCGCTGTGGGCCGGATTCCAGGGATTGGCGGTGGCGCCGAAGCGCCGCGATTCGGTGCTGTAGGAGGTACCGAATTCCGGCGAGGTGGTGGTGCCGACGAACAGGCAGCCGGCCTGGCGCAGGCGGCTGACCAATTCACAGTCGAAATCCGGGCGGGCTTCGCCTAGGGCCAGGGAGCCATTGGTCATGCGGGCGCCGGCCAGGGGGGTGAAGAGGTCCTTGACCAGGGTCGGGACTCCGGCGAAGGGGGCCTCGACATCGAGCGGCGCCCGGGCCGCGGCGCGGGCCTGGTCATAGAGTCGTTCGCTCACCGCGTTGAGACCGGGCTCAACGGTATCCAGGCGCTCGATGACCGCTTCGAGCAATTCGCTCGCCGTGATCTCGCGCTGCCGCAGCAGCGTCGCCAGGCCGTGGCCGTCCTGGGTGTCCAGCAGGGATTGCAGGCTGTGCATGGAAAAATCCTCGATCAGAATTCAGGAAGAGCGCGACGGCGCAGGCAGGGCGGGCTTGCGCCGCAGCAGGGCGACGGCCGCCCAGACCAGCGCGGCGACCAGGGCGGCGCTGGCGAGGACACGGATGGCCAGGTGCAGATCGCCGGTGAAGGGCAGGAGTACCGCCACCACCAGGGGACTGGCGAACTGACCCAGGTAGAGGCAGCCGGTATAGCCGCCCATGCCGCGGCCCCGGGCCCGGGCGCTTAGGGCGCCCATTACCGGTGCCATGGTGTTGGGCACCAGCATGCCGACCCCGAGGCCGTGGAGGGTCACCGCCACCAGCACGGCTTCGTAGCTGCGCGCGTTCACCAGCAGCCAGAGGCCGCTGCCCATGCAAGCCAGCAGCACGGCGTTGCAACCGGCCAGGCCCCACCCGCGGCGTAGCAGCGGCCAGAGCAGCGGGCCGCCCAGGGTCGCCAGCAGGCCAAGGCCCGCCGAGGCGCCGATCAGGGTGCTGGAGGTGATGCCCAGTTGCACCAGCAGCAGCGGACTCTGGATGGGCACTACCACGCTGAGCACCATGCCGGCGAAGACCAGCAGATAGTTTACGAGCAGCGGCAGGGGCGCACTGTGCTGGGGGCCTTGGTCGGCGCCGAGGGTGACCTGGGCGCGGATTGGCTCCCACAGCAGCCGCAGCATGAAGGGCACCAGCAGCAGCGGTAGCAGATAGAGGTAAAAGGGCGTGCGCCAGGAGTGCTCGCCCAGGGCGCCGCCAACCACATAGAACAGCGAGCCCACCAAGCTGATGGTGATCACCTGGCCATTGACGTAGGCCAGCCGCCGGCTGCCCTGCCAGTAGTCGGCGATCAGGGTCACGCAACAGGTCATCACCGCCGCCTCGGCCAAACCGAAGACCAGGCGGGTGAGGGTGATGGCCGGCAATGATTGCAGCAGCGCCGGAAGCATGCCGAGCAGCGCGTAGCAGAAGGTGGCGATGATCAGCAGCCGCTTGCGACCCAGGCGGTCGGCCAGCCAGCCGGCCAGGGGCGCGAAGAGGGCGATGGCCAGGGCCGGCCCGGTCATCGCCAGGGGGATCAGCAGATCGGCCTGGGGTTCGATGGGACCGAATTCGGCGCCCAGCTTGGGGATGATCGGGGCGACCATCACCGAACCCATGATGGTCAGGCTGCTGCCGAGCAGGAGCACGGCGCCCTGGCGCCGGCCGGGGGTGGGGCGGGAGGAGACGGTGGCGGTCATGGACGGATCCTCAGAAGCTGTGGGAGAGCCGCACGGCGAAGGCGTAGCCCTCGGCGCGGTTGCGGGCGTCGACTTCCTTGTAGAGGTGCACCCAGACCGGTGGCAGGCCGGGCTGGAAGAAGCTCAGCGCCGGTCCCAGCGCCAGGACCCGGGCGCGATTGCCGCGGGTGAGGCCGTGGGCGTCGTCGTCGGTGAGCTGGCGGTAGTAGTAGCCGCCCAGGCCCGCGGTCCAGGGCCCGAAGTGCTGGCCCACGGCGAATTCGTGGCGGTATTCCGTGCCGCTGCGGTAGTCGGTCGCGGGGTTGCGGCTGTTGAAGTCGGTCTGGAAGCTGGACGACACCTCGAAGCCCGAATCGCTGATGTAGCTCAGGTTGAGCATCGGTGAGACGGTCCAGTGGTGAGTGCCCGGATTTACCAGTCGATTCTTGTCGTAATCCCCGGTGGGCGCCTGCACCTGGAACCAGAAGTTCACCCCCAGGTTGCGCGAGGGCTCCCACTGCAGGATGAGCGGAATGAGCTGGATGTCGGCCTGGCGGAAGAGCGTGGCGCTGTCGGCAAATACCGGCATGCCGTTGGCCTTGACGGTGAGGTCCGCGTTCATCCTGAAGAAGGGCTGGACCCCGCCGAAGCCATAGCGAGCGCCCAGGACGCGGGTATCGAACATCTTCAGGTAGGCCAGGCCCAGGGAGAGGACGTCGATGGAAAAGTCATTGCCGTTGTCGCGACCGTGGCTGTCGCGGATGGCGGTGGCGCGATAGAAGTTGCTGCGCAGGCCCAGGGTGCCGTGGGGCGTCGGCGGCGGGGTGAAGCCGGCGCCGAAATCGTAGACGCCGAAGGCGGTGGTGGGCGAGCCGCTTTCGGTGGCGTGGGTCGCGGCAGTCAGGCCCAGGGCGGCGAGGCCGACGGCAAGGGCGTGGAGCGGACGGGTAACGTTCATGGAGTTCCCTCTTCTTATTGGCCACTCGAGCCTGAGGGAAAGCCGTTATCCGCCGTTAGCCAGATTCAGCACTTCTGCGTGGCGGTCTTGAGGGTGGTGGAGGGCAACTGGCCGAACAGACTCCGGTAGTCGCGAGCGAAGCGGATGAGGTGACAGAAACCCCACCGGGCGGCGACGTCCTGCACCGATTCGGCTGCTCCCCGGCGCAGGGCGCGATGGGCCGCATTGAGACGCAGGGTGCGCAGGTAGGCGACCGGATTGATGCCCAGCGTCTCCTGGAAGCAGTACTGCAGCTTGCGGCGGCTGGCACCGACGCGATTGCACAGCTCCAGGATGCTGGGCGGCTGGTCCGGATGGGCCAGGGCGTATTCCCGCGCCCGCCGCACCAGGCGCAGCTGCGCGCTGGGTGCCAGTTCATGGGGTTCGCTGGTGTCGAGCAGATCGAGCAGGTGCAGCAGCACGGTGTCGCGCAGGGTCGCGCGGGTGCGCGGATGGGCCAGCCAGGTCTGGATTTCCGCTTCCGGAGCGAAGAGTTCTTGGGCCAGGGCAGCCAGCTCCCCATGGGCACAGCCGGTAGGGAGGCGATAGCAGCCGGACAGGTCGCGCACGTCGAGAGCGCTGTGCTGGCAGGCCAGCAGGCGCGCCATCTCGGCTTCCTGCAGATTGATGCAGAGCAGATCGAGATTGGCCGGGGTACGCAGCTCCGGCAGATTGTCGCCACGCGCCACCAGTAGCTGGGCCTCGTGCAGGGTATGGCCGCCGCAGTGCAGGGCGCCGGCGTCACGCATGGGCAGGCTGAAGGTCAGGGTGTTCTCCTGGGCCTCGCCGCTCTTGAGCATGGCCTGGTTGGAGCGATCCCGCAGCAGGCTGAGGTCGTCCAGCCAGAGGTCGCTGAGCTCGCCCTGAAAACGACCCGACGACAGCTGATCGTATTGCATGCGCCAGCCCTCGACGCAGAGCGCATGCTCGTCGATGTCACCGGTATACCGATGCCGGACGCGCGGCGGTAACGCGAGGGAGCCGTCTTGGTGCATTTGGGAAACCTTTTGGGTCGCAAAGGGCCGTTGGCGCGGGAGCTACAAGTTTCGTACCTCAAGGCCGGTTCAGGCGGCAAAGGTGCCAAATTTGGCTAGTGCGGCGGGTTCTGCTCACCGCCTCTCCAGCAGAGCGACGCCGATTGGGCACCCTGGGAGGACCCTACAAGAAGGATGCAACCGATGCCCCATCTGTCCGCTGGATCTTCGCGCCCCGCGCTCGCGGCCATTGCCTGCCTGGCCAGTGCCACCGTCTGTGCGACCACTTCGCCGGCAACCGATATCCCCGCTCGGCAAGAGGTGCTGACCTTCACCTCGCTGACCCTGAGCGATCAGCAATTCCTGACGGGGGACAAGGGCGGCACCGAGGTCCAGCTCGGTGGCGTGCTGTCGCTGCCGCCAGGCGCGGGCAAGGTGCCGGTGGTGATTCTCCAGCATGGCTCGGGCGGGGTGGGTGCCAACATCACCTACTGGCAGCGGCAGTTCAATCAGGTCGGCATCGCCACCTTCGCCGTGGATGGCTTCTCGGGCCGGGGCATCACCAGCACCGCCACCGATCAGGCCCAGCTGGGGCGGCTCAATTTCGTCCTGGATGACTATCGCGCTGGCGCCCTGCTCGCGCGGCACGCGCGGATCGATCCGGGCAAGATGCTGCTCATGGGCTTTTCCCGCGGCGGGCAGGCTTCGCTCTATGCCGCCCTGGAGCGCTTCGACAAGCGCTGGAAAAGCCAGGATTTCCAGTTCGCCGGCTACCTGTCGTTTTATCCCGACTGCTCGATCACCTTTCGCGAGCAGGACCAGGTCGTTGCCAAGCCGCTGCGCGTCTACCACGGCCTGGCCGACAACTACGATCCCTATTCCCGCTGCGAGGGCTATTTCGCGACGCTCAAGCAGCAGGGGGCCGACCTCGGGGTGCATACCTATCCCCATGCCGAGCATGGCTTCGACAGCCCCTATGCCTGGAGTCCGGTGGTGGTCGCGAAGGGCAGCCAGACCGTGCGTGACTGCCGGATCGCCGAGAACGCCAGGGGCGAGTTGATCAACCAGCAGACCGGCAAGGTCTTTTCCTACCGGGACAGCTGCGTCGTGCTGGGGCCCAGGGTCGGGCCTGATGCGGAGGCGACCCGCCAGGCCACCCGGGATGTGCTGGCGGCGGTCAAGGCCATCGTGAAATAGGCCCGACGCCGCCATCGGCCCTGGCGGAGGAGGGCGCAGGACCGCATCGGGACTGGCGCGAAGCGCCTGAAGGGACCGGCATCGATCCAGGCGGCGGGTCAGGCCCGCTGGTCGAAAAAGCGGCCAATATCCCGGGGTAGAGCGTTCGGGCGCGAGCGAGACGGCACTTTTACAAGATGTGTCCAGTCGTAACTCAGGCCTCGCCCGGCCACTGAATCGGCCCCGCGCCCCCTCCATGCTCCGCTCCGAGACGACTCCTGATGAATACTGCGAACTGGGCTTATATCCTTATCGTCGTTGCCGGATTCCTGCAGGCTGCCGGTGCGGCCATGAACGGCTCGCTCAACAAGGCGCTGGTCAATCCCTGGCTGGCGACCTCGGTGTCCTTCGTGATGGTCACCTTCGTCGCGCTCGGGCTGTTCATCTGCATGCCCAGGCCGCTGCCCTCGGTGAGCCAGCTCGGCGACATGCCCTGGTGGGCGCCCCTGGGTGGCATCGCTGGCGCGGTAGCGGTATTCGCCGGTCTGCTGTTCATCCAGCGCCTCGGCGCGGCGCCGGTTAACGGCGTCACCATCACCGCCAACCTCATCGCCAGCCTGGCCATCGATCACTTCGGCCTGTTTTCCATGGAACAGCATGCGATCAACGGCTGGCGGCTGCTGGGCGCGCTCCTGATGATCGCCGGAGTCGTCCTGATCGCGCGGTTCTGAAGCCGCACTTCGCTAACCCCTAACACGCGAAGGCCCCTTGTCCCCGCCCGGTGACGACAGCGCGGAGACCGCCAAGGCGCCTCCAGACGCGCCGGGATCAGCCTAGCCGTCTGCCCTTTTCAGCCAGGCGCGGGCGATCTCTTCGCGGGTCGCGAACCACACTCCCTCGGACTGCCTGGCGTATTCGATGAATCTCTTGATCGCCCGGACCCGGCCGGGGCGACCGACCATGCGCGGATGCAGGCCGATCGACATCATGCGTGGTCCGGTCGCGGAATCCTCGTAGAGGACCTCGAAGCTTTCCTTCATGTATTCGAAGAAGTCCCAGGCCTGGGACAGACCGGGCGAGTTCCAGTAGCGGAAGTCGTTGACGTCGGCGGTGTAGGGCACGACGAGATGCCGCCTGCCCTCGACCTCGACGAAATAGGGAACGTCGTCGTTGTAGGCGTCGGAGTCGTAGAGAAAGCCGCCTTCCTCGGCCACCAGCCGGCGGGTGTGGATGCTGGCGCCATAGCGGCAATACCAGCCGACCGGCCGCTTGCCACAGGTACGCTCGAAGGATTCGACGGCGAGGCGGATGTGCTCGCGCTCTTCCGCCTCGCTCAGGCGAAAGACTTCTTCCCAGCGATAGCCATGGCTGCAGATCTCGTGGCCACCGGCAACGGCCGCCTGGGCAACCTCGGGATTCTGTTCGAAGGCCACCGCACAGGCATGGAAGGTCGCGCGCACCGCCTGTTCGTCGAGGATATCGAGAATCCGCCAGATGCCGACGCGGGAGCCGTATTCGTACATGGATTCCATGGCCAGATTGCGGGTGCCGGCGGGGATGGCGTAGCTGCCCCATTCGGTCATCGACTCCTGGTCCGGATCGCCCATGGCGAGCGAGCGCTCGGAGCCTTCCTCGTAGTTGATCACCAGGCTGATGGCCAGACGGGCGCCGTTAGGCCAGGTACCTTGCGGGCGTTGTCTTCCATAACCCACCAAATCGCGTGCAGGTGACAGCATCGGGGTCTACTCCTGAAGTGCTAGTTGTGAACTACAAGGTGAGCCCAGGGGCTCAGCAGTCGATGTCCTTCAGTCGTTCATGATCGAAGGTGCCATCGGTATCGCCCTGGCTGAAGGCGAGTCCCATGGCCAGGGTCTGGGCGATGCAGAAGGAGGCGGTGAGGGAGCGAAAGCCGAGCAGCTCCGCATCGTTGACCTCTATGACCGTCTCCGCCATCTTGCCGATCGGACTCAGCACGGTGTCGGTGATGGCCACCAGCGTCACACCCGCCTCGCGCGCCTGCCGGCAGGCCTCGACGGTATCCCTGGCGTAGGGCGGAAAACTCACGGCGATCAGCAGATCGTCATGGGCGATGGCGCTGACCTGTTCCGGCAGGGTGCCGCCACCGCCGCTGATCTGCACGGCGCGGCGGCCCACCCGGCTCAGGGCGTAGCTCAGGTAGGCGGCCACCGGGAAGGCCCGGCGCAGGCCGATGACGAAGGTGGTGCGCGCGACCTGCAGGTGGGCGATGGCGGCTTCGATGTTGGCCTGCTGGTCGCCTTCCGCCAGGTGTTCCAGGGACACGATATTGGCCTGGCTGAATTCCCGCAGGATGGCGCCGACGTCGCTGGGATCGTCCAGCAGCTTTTCCCCGCCGTAATGCCGGATGCGCTCGCTGTGGGTATCGGCGGCCTGTTGCAGCGGCGCGCGAAACAGCCGCTGCAGATCCTTGAAACCGGCGAAGCCCAGCGCCTGGGCCAGGCGGATGTAAGCCGTCGGAGCGATGTTGGAGCGCCGGCCCAGCTCGGCGACCGTGCTGAGGGCGATCTCGTGCGGATTGTCGATGAGGAAGCGGGCCGCGTCGCGCAGCCGCTCCGACAGGTGCTCGTGCTGGGCGGCTAGGCAGTCGCGCAGCTCCGCAAGGGTTTCCGGTAAGGCCATGAAAAACGCTCGGCAGAGGGAAAGGAGAGGCGCCGGTCAGCGCAATTCGGTGATTGCCTGATCCAGCGCGGTGATGAGGCGATCGATCTCTTCGAGCGTGTTGTAGTGCGCTAGGGACACCCGCACCACCCCACCCAGGGGCGCCAGGCCAAGGGCCTCGATCAGGCGCCGCGCATAGAAGTCGCCGAAGCGGATGCCGATGCGCTGCTCGTCGACCTTGAGCACCACGGCTTCCGAGCGCACTCCTTCCACCACGAAGCTGATGGTGGGTACGCGCGCCTGGACGCCGGTCTTGCCGATGATCCGAACCCCGGGACGCTGGCGCAGAAAGCCCAGCAGTCGTTCGGCGAGGGCATCCTCCTGGATCTCGAAGGCGTCGAATGCTGCCTGCATCCGTTCGCGTTCGCTACCCTGGACGCCAAGACGGTCGCCGATGTCGAGCAGATAGTCGGAGATGCCGATGCAGCCGAAGGACAGCTCGTAGTTGACGTTGCCGGGCTGCAGTTTGTAGGGCACCACGTCCTGGCCGATGAAGAAGTGGTTGAGGCTGGGAAATTCCAGCAGCAGGTCGCGACGGCCCCAGAGCACGGCGAAGTGCGGGCCGAAGGTCTTGTAGAAGCTGTAGACATAGAAATCGGCGCCGCTGGCCTGCACATCGACCAGCCGGTGCGGCGCATAGGCCACCGCGTCCACGCACAGCTGCGCGCCCACCGCATGGACGCGGCGGGCGATCTCGGCGACGGGATTGATCGAGCCGAGGATGTTGGAGGCGTGGGTCACGGCCACATAGCGGGTCTTGTCGCCGAGCAGTGCCTGCAGGTCGTCCAGTTCCAGTTCGAGGCTGTCGGGATCGACCTGCCAGACGCGCAGGGTGGCGCCGCGGTCTTCGCAGAGCCGGACCCAGGGGCCGATGTTGGCTTCGTGGTCGCAGTTGGTGACGATGATTTCATCACCGGGCGCGATCGAGGGTGCGATGGCGCGGCAGAGTATCTGCAGCAGGTGGGTGGTCGAGCCGCCCATGATGACTTCGTCGGGATGGGCCGCGTTGATCAGCTGCATGACCGAACGGCGGGCCTGCATCACGCGCTCGCCGGCCGCGACCGAGGGCGGGTAGGAGGCGCCCAGCTGGACGCTGCTGTTGAGCAGGTAGTCGGCCACCCGGTCGGCGACCCCTTGCAACACCAGGGAACCCCCGGCGTTGTCCATGAAGACGTAGTCGTCGGCCAGACCGGGAAACTGCTTGCGAACGTAGGCGATATCGAGGGAATTCACGCGACTTTCTCCAGCCAGGATCAGTGGTGCAGGATGGCCTGCAGGAAGGCCCGGGTGCGGGGTTCCTGAGGAGCGGTAAAGAAGGGTTCCGGGGTGTTCTGTTCGACGATGCGACCGCTCTCCATGAAGATCACCCGATCGGCGACGCGCCGGGCGAAGCCCATTTCATGGGTCACCACGACCATGGTGACGCCGGAACGGGCCAGGTTCTGCATGACGTCGAGCACCTCGCCGACCATCTCCGGGTCCAGCGCCGAGGTGGGCTCGTCGAAGAGGATGGCGCGGGGCTCCATGGCCATGGTGCGGGCGATGGCGACCCGTTGCTGCTGGCCACCGGACAACTGGCTCGGGTACTTGTGGGCGTGATCGCCCATGCCGACCTTGACCAGCAGATCCCGTGCGCGGGCATGGACCTCGCGCCGGTGCAGGCCGCGCACCCGGATCGGCGCCAGCGACACGTTGTCGAGGACGCTCAGGTGCGGATAGAGGTTGAAGCTCTGGAAGACCATGCCCACTTCGCTGCGGATACCGGCGAGGCGCGGCCCGTTCTCGACCCGTTCGCCCGCCACGCGGATATGGCCCTGCTGGTAGTTTTCCAGCAGGTTGATGCAGCGGATCAGCGTCGACTTGCCGGAGCCGGACGGGCCGAGGATGACCACCACCTCGCCTTCCTCGACCTGTAGGTTGATATCGCTCAGCGCCTGGAAATTGCCGTAGTACTTGTCGAGGTGTTCGATGTCGATCAGGGTGCTCATGCGGTCTTGCCTCCCGCGCCATTGCGTCTTTCGACCCAGCTGACCAGTTGCACCATGGGCAACAGCAGCAGCAGATAGAGCAGGGCGGCGCCCACCAGCGGGGTCGGGTTGGCCGCCAGGGCCTGGGCCTGGGTCGCCTGCTTGAGCAGGTCGGGCATCGCCACCACCGAGGCGAGGGCGGTGTCCTTCATGACGTTGATGCAGTTGCTGGTCATGGGCGGCAGCACGATGCGGATCGCCTGGGGCAACACGACATCGCGCATGGTGTTGAAGAAGCTCATGCCCTGGGCGGCCGACGCCTCGAACTGACCGCGGGGAATGGCTTCGATGCCCGAGCGAAAGATCTCGGCGCTGTAGGCGCAGGACACCAGGGAAAGCGCGCTGGCCGCTGCCGCGAAGGAAGACAGGCGGATACCGACGAAGGGCAGCGCGTAATAGATCAGGACCAGCAGGACCAGCAGCGGGATGGACCTCATGATGTCGATGTAGATCCGCGCCAGCAGCCGCACCGGCGCGTAGGAATATAGCCGCAGCAGGGCCAGCAGCAGCCCGCCGACCAGACCCAGGACGATACTCACCAGGCCCAGCAGCACGGTCACGCCCAGGCCCCGGATCATCAGGGGCAGCGATTCGACCAGCACGTTCCAGTTGAAGAAGGTTTGCAGAAGATCCATGGGATACCTCGGTCACGGCCCGGGGCGAACGGACCTCGCCCCGGGCCTGCAGCAGCGGCAGGGCTTACTTGGGCGCGGCGGAGACCTTCAGGGTGCTCGACTCCTTGGCGGCCTCGGTACCGAACCACTGTTTGTGGATGGCGCCCAGGGTGCCGTCTTCCTTCATCTTGCTGATGATGTCGTTGACCTGGTCGCTCATGGGCCAGCCCTTGGCGTGCATCAGCGAATAGCGTTCACCCGTGGGAATGCGGGCGACGATGGTGAATTGCGGCTTGTCCTTGATGTAGTAGAGGACGGCGGGGATATCGCTCAGGTAGCCATCGATGCGCCCGGAGCCCAGGTCCAGCATGGCCGGTGACAGCCCCTCGTAGCGCGAGACGTCGGCGAACTTGTACTCGTTCTGGTGTTGGCCGATCCACATGTCGCCGGTGGAGCCGGTATCGACACCGACGACCTTGCCCTTCATGTCCTCGAGGCTCTTCACCGTGGATTTGGTCAGGGCGGTCAGCGACTGGTCGCTGTCGAAGTAGGGTTGGGCGAAGGCGACCGATTCCAGGCGCTTGGGGGTGATGGTGATGGACGAGATCGCGATGTCGACGCGTTTCGACTGCACCGCGCTGAACAACCCGTTGAAGGGAATGTTGACGAAATCCACGCTCTTGCCGGCCCGTTTCGCCACTTCCTTCACCACATCGACCTCGAAGCCGACGAAGTCTCCCTTGGCGTCTTGGAACTCCCAGGGCACGTTGCCGACGTTGGCCCCCACCGTCCAGTCGGCTGACCAGGCGGGCAGGGCTACTGCGGCGGTCATGAGCAAGCCCAACGCTATCTTCGCTTTCATCTTCACTCCCTATTTTCCGTTGCTGTCAGTGGCTTTTTCCTTACGACGTCGAATCGAGAGTAAGGCAGTGAATTATTTTATTCAATGGTAAATATTATTGGATTTTTTGCTCCAAAATCGTGCGGAGAATTGCCGCGGAAGCCGCGTTGGCGGGGTTGCGGACGGGAATGTACGGCGGGAACGCCAGGGAAAGGTCGGCGCCAGACGCCTTGGGCCCGCGCGGCAGTCCGTGCCTGAAAATGAGGCACGGAGCCTTCGGCTCCGGGGCGCTGGCCATGCCGTCCGGCGGCTGGGCTTCGCGGCGGCGGGTAGAAGGCGCATCCCGCTGACCCGCGGGGCCACCAGGTAGCTGACGAAGCCCGGGAGCGGCCAGGTCCTCCCGCGACAACGGCTGGACCCTCCACGCGGACGGCCGGGAAAACGCTCCGGTTTCCCCTATGTCCTTGTTGCGACTACAGTTGTCTGACTAATCCAACAAGGCCAACAAGGAAAGTCCGATGTCCGCTCCGTTTTTGCGTACCACCCTCGCTGCCGTTCTTACCTGCTGCATCGCCCTGCCCGTCAGTGCCGCGCTCGACGCGCGCATCCAGACCGCCGCGGAACAGGCCAAGGCGCCGACGCTCACGTTGCTGGAGCAACTGGTGAATATCGACTCGGGGTCCGGCTACGCGCCCGGCCTCACCGAAGTGGGCAAGCTCGTCAGCGCGGAATTGCAGAAGCTCGGCGCCACGGTGCAAGAGGTGCCCAACACCGCGCCGGACCAGAGCAAGCACCTGGTCGCCACGCTCAAGGGCAGCGGCAAGGCCAGGATTCTCCTGCTGGCGCACATGGACACGGTGTTCAAGGAGGGCACGGCCAAGGCCCGGCCGTATCGCACCGATGAAAAGCGCGCCTATGGTCCGGGCGTGTCCGACGACAAGGGCGGCATCGTGGTCGCCCTGGCGGCGCTGGAGATCCTCAAGAAGCTCGACTTCAAGGACTTCGGGCAGATCACCCTTTTGTTGGACGCCAGCGAGGAAACCGGCTCCCAGGCCGCCACCGAGCTGATCGCCAGCACCGCCAAGCAGCATGATGTGACGCTGAATCTGGAGCCGGGTCGGCCGGCCGATGGCCTGGTGGTGTGGCGCAAGGGCAGCGCCACCGCCGTGGTGGAGGTCAAGGGCAAGGCGTCCCATGCCGGCGTGTCTCCGGAGCTGGGGCGCAACGCCGCCACCGAGGTCGCGCACCAGGTGCTGCAGCTGGGCAACCTGGGCGATGCGGAGAAGAAGACCTCGGTCAACTTCACCGTGATCGAGGCGGGTGAGCGCATCAACGTGATCCCCGATCACGCCGTCGCCAAGGCCGACGTCCGCGCTGCGCTGCCCGAAGAATTTGATCGGGTGGAAAAGGACCTGGCGCGGATCGCCGCCAACAAGCAGATCCCCGACACCGAGGTGACCACGCGGCTTGAGCGCGGTCTGCCGCCGATGCCGCAGACCGCGGCGAGCGATCGGCTGCTGGCCATGGCCCAGGGCATCTATGGCGAGCTGGGCCGCACCCTGACCGTCGAGGGAAGCGGTGGCGCCGCGGATGCCAGCATCGCCGCCGGGGCCGGCGTGCCCACCCTGGACGGCTTCGGCATCGTTGGCGGCAAGCTGCACACGCCTGAGGAGTACGTGGAACTGGACAGCGTGACACCGCGCATCTATCTGCTCACGCGGATGCTGGTGGAGCTGTCCAAGGCGCGGTGACCGTCCGGCGTACCCGCTGCCGACCCGGTCGGTCAGCGGGTACGCCTGGCAAACAGCCGTCGGCTCAACCCGAGCAGTTGCCCGCCTTGTTGAAGCCTGCGGCCTTCGCCTCGGCTTCGGAGGCGAACTTCACCTGGTTCTTCGGTGACACCTGGGCGTAGCTCGGGCAGCCTTGCGGCAGGTGATAGACGTGACTGTTGCGGTTGCCGATGATCGCGCCCTGGCCGGCCGCGGCGGGGCTATCGCTCCTGACCGGTGCTGACGGCGCTGGCTTGGCTGCCGGCAGGGGGCTGACGATGCCGTCGCCAACCGGTTGGTAGCCCAGCGTCCAGTGCCGCTCGCCGGACACGAAGGGGTTGCCATGGCCCATCACCGCGGCGATGCGGCTGTCCCGTTCGCGCTCCCAGGCGGTGACCGGTTGCTGCTTGTCCCAGGCCATCAGCAGTTGCTGCTGCTGGCGCGACATGTTCAGGCCGTAGCGATCGAACATATAGAAGGTGACCCGGGCGACCAGGCCCTTGACCTCGTCGCGCGGCTCGGCGGCGCGTTCCTGAAAGTCGACCTTGGTCGTGCACTGGCCGTATTGCGGTTGCACGCCCTGGGCCATGCCGTAGTTGAAATTGGCCCGGTCACCATTCACCTCGCCCACGGCGGGGTAGAGGTTGAAGAGGTCGGCTTCCATGGCGCGGAACACCGGGTCATCCGCCACGCAGTGTTCCCGTCCGCCGTTCTGCCAGCACTGGCGCTGATGACCGAAGGTCCAGGCCGGCACGATGTGCTCCCACTCGGTGCGTTCGCCACGGGTTTCCTGCTTGCGCGCCTGGAAGCCGCAGGAGGCGGCATCGAGCCGTCCCCCGGACTTGCCGACCCACTCCCACTTGCAGCCGCAATAGAGGTCGCCCTGGGCGCTGGTGTTCTGATCGAAATAGACTTTTTGTCTGGCGATTACCTTGGCTTCGCCAAAGGTATCGGGCGCTGCGGCGAGCGCGGAGGAGGCCACCAGTGTGGCCAGGAGAAGCGAAAGCAAAAGGCGCATGTATCTTCACAGATCGATTAGGGCGCCGAATTGTATAGCTTTTGCCTCGCTGATAGCGGGTGCAGGGTGCGGAAGTCTCGGGGCAGACGCCCTGGCTCGCGGGCGTTTCGAACATCAGGTCGAAACGCCCCTTTCAGCAACAATGAGATTCGCTAAGATTTGTGAACCAAATCTCAAAAACTTGTCTGATGACGCAGTCTGCACTTCTGTCCGGAGTTTTCTATGAATGGCCCCACCCCCTGCTGTGATTTGGGCGGAATGAGCACCTCGGTGCTGGAAGATGAGCTGGCCGAGCGCAAGACGCGGCTGGCCGAGGCCCAGGCCGATGTTCAGTGCCAGTTCCTGTCCTATGCGGACGACCACGCCTGCATCGCCGTGCTGGAGCGGGCGCTGGCCAAGGCCTATCGGTTCTTCTAACGGTCCGTCCGCCGATCCGTTGCGTTCTCTACCCTTCCGATATCCCTGGGTTCCGGGGGCAGAGGAGGACGATGCGGAAGGCCCCTCGGCCAGCGCGACGGTGGCCGCCGCGCGCTGGCACGGGGGCTAACACCGCCTCAATTCTGGTTGTAGCAGCCATTGCCAGACACCAGATAGTCCAGCTCATGCTCCCGGCCGGCGTGATCCAGATAGTCGAGGCGGGCCGGCACGATCCCGCACTGGGCGTCCAGCTCGGTCTGGCTGACGACCTTGGCGACGTCGAGCGGGACGAAGAAACCGGGCTGGTCATGGATCAGGGCGGGATGGTCGGGAGCGGCCAGGGCGGAGCCGGTGGCGAGCAGACCGAAGAGACCGAGCAGGAGCGCTTTCATGGAGAGTCCTCTTGAAGGGGTGGGTAGCGAGTCGCTGACCGGGCCACTCTAGGAGGACAGGGGGGACGCCAAGCTGACCGGGTGATGACAAATCGGTCATGGAGGTTGTCGCCTGGCCGCACGGCAGGCGGTGATATTCGCGGCCCCTAGCAAGCGGCCAACGCTCAGACCGAGCAGTCCAGCGCCTTGCCCGGCACCTGGCGGCGTCCCCAGGACAGCATGACGAGCACCAGGACGCAGCCGATCAGGATGGCGCCCGCCGACAGCACGAAGAGACTGCGCCGGTCGTTGCCTTCGATGAGCAGACTCAGCAGGGTCGGCGCCGCGGCGGCTGAGGCGACCTGCACCACGCCGACTAGCTTGGTCAGGCGCCCGCTCGGATCATGGGTCACGACCGAGGACATGTAGTAGGACAGCGCCAGGTTCCAGCCGAAGTTCATCAGGAACACCGCGAGCATGAGATCCGCCGCCGTGTGGATGCGCGTGGCCAGCAGGTAGATGGCACCGAGCACGGCCAGGGAGCCGGTGAGGATCATCGGTACGCGGCCCAGATGGCGCCCGGCCACGCTGGGCAGGGCCGCACCGGGCAAGCCGCCGAGCAGGCCGATGCTGATCGCCCAGCTGATGTCCACCGGTGCCACCCCGGCATCGCGGGCGATGCCTTCGACGAAGCCCCACAGCGAGTAGATCGACAGCTGCAGGAACAGCATGCCGAGCAGCGAGCAGACGCCGATCACCGTCAGACCGGACCGCAGCGGTGTGGAGGAGACCTGTCGCTCTTCCGGGCTCTGCCTGGCCGGCAGGCAGAGGCTCAGCAGACAGACCAGGGCGAACCAGGCGGCCAGGTAGTAGATCGCCCCCGCGAAACCTTGCCACTCGGCGATCATCGACATGAGCACCGCGCTGCTGGCGAACAGGGCGGTCTGCACGAACAGCAGGATGCCGAAGGACCTGTCCTGGCCCGGCATGCTGCCCAGCCAGTAGATGGCATAGGAGTAGAGCACCCCCGAGCAGAGTCCCGAGAGGCCGCGCAAGGCCAGTAGCGGATCGAGGGCGGTGACGCTGGCGGTCGCGGCGTTGGCGAACAGCAGCAGCAGGGCCGTGCTCAGGGCCAGGGTGCGCGGCCCGAGGAAGCGGATCATCGGCAGGTACAGCAGCGTCCCGACGATGGAGCCGCACATCTCGACGGACAGGGTCCAGCTCTGCTGCGCCAGGGTCAGGTCGAGGCGTTCGGTCAGCAGTCCGATGAAGATCGGCTGCACGCCGATGACGAGAATCGAGGCGGCGGCGATCGCGATGCACGCGGCGCGCACCAGGGTTTGCTTGGCGATGGTCATGGTCGTTTACCTGCCGGCTCGGCCACCCTGTGGCCTGCCGCTTCAGTAGAAAGCCTGGCTGTAAGAGGGGTCGCCGATCAGGTGAGGCGATAGCAGTGGATGGCCACCTGGTCGGCGGCGGGATAGCCCACCTTGCCGATCATCACGCTGCGGGTCAGCCAGTCGAGTCTGCCGCTCGCCACCTGGAAGCGCGGTGTGCAACTGCAGTGATAGTCCTCCTCGGCGATCGGCCAGAGGCCCTGGGCGACCTGCGCCTGCCCCCGGTCGTTGAGGGTGATCAGGCCGGTGTTATGGATGTTGATCCACTCGCCCTGGTCGCTGCGCAGGCTGTAGCGCGCGTCCAGCTCGCCCACGCCGTCGCTGCGCAGCAGATAGAAATCCGCGCCGCCGGCGATCACTTCGCCGCGTACGTTCAGGCCCTCGAAATGCCCGCCGGTGATTCGATAGTTGCTGCGCTGGCCATCGGTGCAGGGGCCCAGGCCATCGGCCGGGTCGATGAGCACCTGCAGGCTCAACACCCATTCCAGCGTCGGCACGGCGATTCCGGTTTCTGTCTTGGTATTCATCACGCTCTCCTGTGCCCCACGGGGGCTGTGGTGACGGGTGGTCAGTAGCGATAGGTGAAATACAGCTCGAGGGCGCTGAAGCGATCGTTGTCGCCGAACGCCTGGCGGGCGGCCGACCTGGCCTGCACCCAGTTGTACGAGAGCGAGCCGTAGAACTGCCGGTTGGGCGTCCAGTCGAGGTACACCGCGGTCTCGTCGGCGAAGCGCCGATCGCTGACCGCGGCGCCGCGGAAGTTGGCCTGGTCGAGCCAGAACTGGTAGTGGATGACGCCCAGGGTGAGGGCGTCGCTGAGCCGGTTCTTCAGCGAGAACTGCTGGACGCGCTCGTTGCTGTTGAACAGCAGGTAGTTGCCCACCACGTCGCCGATCAGCCAGGTACTCCAGTCGGTGAAACCCTTGCTCAGCGGGTCCCAGGCCTTCTGGCGGTTGTCGGTCGGGTTGTCGTCGCCGGAGAAGACGGCGTAGCGATAGCCGAGGGTGGGCGTGAGGGGCAGGTCCTGGAACTGGTAGTCGGCCTGGGCGTACCAGGCTCTGGCGTCGTAGCTGAGGGCGCCATCACCACCACGTTGCACCGCGTATTCGCCATTCAAGGTGAGATTCGGCAGGCCCGGCAGGTGACCGCGCAGGGCCCGCAGGTTGTACACCCGCATGCCGTCGCGGCGTGCCGCGCTGCTGTTGTTGCTGGCCAGGGTATCGACCGTCATGGCCAGGGCGCCGAGGGTCACCTGGCCGTCGAGGTCGTAATCCAGGTTGGCGCCGCTCAGGCGGAAATCGCCATAGTGATCGTCGGTGCGCAGGGTGAAGGCCTGTGCCTGGGCCGGGCCATGCCCCCACGCCAGGATCGCCGAATCGCGGAAGGCGGTGCGCGGACCGAGCCAGTAGGCGCCATCGCCGAACAGATCGAGATTGCCGTCCATGACGATGAAGCCGGTGCCGACCATGAAGTTCTGGCGGCCGGCGGTGAATTTCCAGTCACCTGCCTGGACCCCGGCGTAGCCTTCTTCCGGGGCGAAGCGGCCGTCGGAGCTGCGGGTGAAGCCACCGGCATCGCCGTCGCCAAGGGTGGCGGCGCCGACCACCGAGCCGGCGGCGAGCAGGTGGAGCCTGTCGCTGAGCGAATAGTCGAGGGTGACGCCAGGTTTGACGTAGAACTCCTGCCAGGCAATGCGGCTGCCGTCGTTCCTGCCGCTGCGGGCATCCACGCGACCGGCGCCGAAATTGACGCCCCGGGTTGTGATGGAACCGGCGCCCGCCGTCAGGTTGAACTCGCCTTTGAGGTGTTCGTTGTCAAATGGATAGCCCGCCAGGGCTGGCTGGCTGGCCAGCGGCAGGCCGAGCGCCAGCAGCACGCCGGCAAGGCGCTTGGTTGTGCACATATAGAGCTCCTGACTATTTTTCTTGTATTACAGGGCAGTGAAGGGTGGCCAAGGCGACCACCGAATACCTGGCGCAGCAGGTGGGAGCGCTGGCGGGCCGGCGCTCGTCGATCTCGTTAGGGATGGATCAGCCGCGCAGCTGGGCGGCGATGGCGCGCAACAGCCGTACGGTATCGATGTCCAGCTCGGTGACCGCTTCGGGTAGCGAGGATTGCTTGACGATCACCACCTCGGCGGCGCGGTCGACGAACAGGTACTGGCCGTGGATACCGCTGGCCATGATGGCCGGACTTTCGTCGTTGAAGACATACCACTGGCTGCGGTAGGAGGCGCCCGGGGTCCAGTCGGCGAAGTCCTGGTGCACGCCATAGAGGGCCGGATCCCCGCCCGCCGCGATGGCCTCGACGACCGCCGGGTCGATGACCTGCTGGCCGTCGACCCGCCCGTCGTTGGCCAGCATCAGGCCGAAGCGGCCCATGTCGCGCAAGGTGGCGTTGAAGCCGGCACCGGCGACGCTGCGACCCCAGGGATCGGCCATGAAGTAGGCGTCGCGCTCGCAGCCGAGGTGCTGCCAGATCCGCTGCAGCTGTTCGGCGCAACCCAGGCCGCTGGCGCGCTCCATCACCCAGGCCAGGACCTCGGTGGTGGCGGTCACGTAATGGAAGAGGCCGCCGTGCTCGCACCTTTTGCGCAATGACGGCAGGTACTGGTACAGGGATTCGTACTGGGCGTACTCGGGCGGGGCCGGTTTGAAGCCACAGGCATAGCCGTACTGCGAGCTTGCCGAGGTGGGATCGTCGTAGAGCTCGGTGTAGTGGACGCCCACGGCTATGTCGAGCAACTGGCGGACGCTGGCGTCGCCGAAGGCGCTGCCGGCCAGTCCCGGCACGTAATGCTGGGTCAGCGCCTGGGCATCGAGCACGCCGTCGTGGATGAGTTGCTCGCCGAGCACCCCGATCAGCGACTTGGTGACCGAGAACATGATGTGGCGGTCGGTGGCGACCTGGCCGTTGAAGTAGCGCTCGTACACCACGCGACCCTGGTGCAGCACCAGAAAGCCGTCGGTCTTGCTGGCCTGCAGATGGTCGAGGGCGCTGACGCTGCGGCCGCAGCTGCTCTGGAATCTCAGCGTTTCCAGGGCCATGGGCGCATGGGCCAGCACCCTGTCCGGTCGCGATCCGGCTGCCACCTCGATGGTGGGACGCATGCGCGCCAGGTTGCGAAAGCCCCAGCGATTGAACGGCGGTGACATCCAGTTGGCCCAGGTCACGCGCTGGTCCGGCTCGGCCGGAAATCCCTGCATCAGTACGGGCTCTCGTTCTTGTCTGTCGTACATCTCGCTGACTTCCCGATTCCGGGAAACCAGGGAGCGGTCGAGGCTCTGGTTCATCAGACTCATCCTGGCAGTGGCCCTGCGTAGAGCAGGTACGGGAAAATAATTAACTCTGTTAATTTCTTTAGTCAATAAAATATTTTCTGTACCTAAGCCCGGCCAGCTATCCTCTCTGGCATCCCAGGAATCAGGAGCGACGGTGAGCGGCCTACGCGAACGTCAGAAGGAGTTACGCCGCACCGCCATCTCGGCCGCGGCGGTCAAGCTTTTCCAGCGTCAGGGCTTTCGCGAGACCACCGTCGAGCAGATCGCCCGCGACGCCGGTGTCTCGGCGCCCACGGTGTTCAAGTATTTCGGCAGCAAGCACGAGATCATCCTGGAGATGATCAAGGAGTCCGATCGCCGGGCGCTGATCGACGTGCGCCGGCACCTGGGCGACTTCGCGGATCCCGTCGATGCGCTCTGCCACCTGGAACACCTGCTCGTCAGCTACGCCTTGGACGTCCTGCCCGCCGCCCTCTGGCGCGAGTTGCTGCCGCTGGTGCTGGTGGGGAGTGACGGCGGTCTGCCCCAGGCCTATCGGCAGATGAACCGCGGCCTGCAGGGCGAGATCGCCAAGGTGCTGCGCGAGCTGCAGGCCGCCGGCAAGCTGCGCGCCGATCTGGACGTGGAGCTGGCGGCCTTTCTGCTCAACGACTACTCGCATCTGCAACTGCTGCGCCTGACGGCCAGCGACCAGTTGGATCGCGAAGGCCATGCCGCCACCGTGCGCAACACCACGCGCCTGATCTTCGAGGGCATGCGCGCGGTGCCGGCGTGAGGCGTGGTCTTCCCCGCTCGGCTGGCGTCTCGACAGGTCGCGCTCGGGGAGCATGGCGGGATATCCGGCGAGCCGATTGCGAGGGGCGAAGGAAGGCGAGGCCGATCGCGGCGTCAACTCAGCACTGAGCCGAACAAGGCGGGCACCTTTCGCCGATCTCAGCTGGGATTTGCTCTGCCATTTGCAGATGCGCCTATAGTGAGGCGGCGCCTGGCAGCTGAACGTCAGACAGCCCTGTCGGCAGTAATCGCCGCTCCTGTGGGACCTGCGACAGCCAACGGACCGGTCCGGCTGGCGCGGGCCAGGCCTGGCTGCGCAGCCTGATAGGGCGGGTTGTTTAGAATAACAAGGCAATGTGGGTGGTTATGAATATAACGGGTTTCCTGACGCTGGTGGGTTGCTACCTGCTTGGCACCTATATGACGAATTTCATCGGCGGCATTCCAGCCAGTGTCATAGGGATCATCGTGCTTTTCGCCCTGCTGATCCTGTTGCGCAGGGTGCCCGAAGGGGTGGAGAAGATGGCGGGTAGTCTGCTCGGATACCTTCCCTTGATGCTCGTGGTGCCGGCGGTTGGCATCGTCGATTTCAGCGGCCTCGAGACCTCCGTGTGGTTGCGCCTGGTGCTGGTCATCGCCCTGTCCCTGCTGGTCACCGTGCCCCTGTGTGGCTGGCTGCTGCAGTACCTGATCGGTAGAGACAAAGACCATGTCTGACCCGGCCCTCGCTTCCCTGCTGGCCCTGTCCCTGACGCTCGCGGCCTATCAGCTGGCGCTCGTGCTGCAACAGCGCCTGCGCCTGGTCATGCTGCAACCGGTGCTGATCACCACCGCCATCGTCGCGACCGTGCTCTTGATCGGCGGGATCCCCTACGACAGGTATCGAAGCGCGAGCGGTATGCTCTCGATGCTGCTCGGACCCACCACCGTGGGCCTGGCCGTTCCGCTCTACAAGAACGTCCAGCGCGTGACGGCACTCTGCGCGCCGCTGCTGATAACCCTCACGGTTGGCGGCGTGGTAGGTGTTTCCCTGACCCTGGCCCTGGGCTGGCTGTTCGGCTTGCCGGAGACACTGCTGATGAGTCTGCTGCCGAAGTCGGTGACCATGCCGATCGCCTTGCCCCTGGCGGATCATTTCGGTGGCGTCGCGCCGCTGACCGCGGTGATCGTGATGCTGACCGGCGTCATCAGCACCACGCTGGCCCTGCCACTGCTCAAGGTCTTCAAGGTCGAGGATCCCGCGGCCCGCGGTCTGACCCTCGGCATGAACGGCCACGCCATAGGCACCGCCCATGCCTTGCGGGAAAGCCAGGAGACGGCCGCGTTCTCGGCGCTGGGCATGATCCTGCTCGGGATCGCTACCGCTCTGGTGCTGCCGCTGATGCTCGGTTGAGCGCCAGTGCCGCCAGGAGCGGGCCGACCGGAAGCCCCGAGCCGACGGGCGCGGAGCGCTGCCAACTGCCGCTCAGTCATCATTATCGACACTTCATGCGATAACCGTTATGTGAATAACGCCCGCGCGAAAGATGATAGCACTAGGCCAGCCGGCGATCGGCAGCCGTGCTTACAGGGACAGACGTCATGGGCATGGAAGACAAGGAATTTCAGACCACCCTCCAGCAACTCGGTCAGCTGAATCTGGACCGGATCATGGAGCAGGCTCGCGTTGATCGAGATTTCATGAATCGCGTGGTGACCGTGCTGGAAGAGTGTGGGGTGGACGATCGTACCGACGAGGAAAATTCCCTGCTCGAATGGGCGCGTGCCTTCCAGCGCCTGCCGGGCAAGGACGCCGGCCGCTAGACGTCTTAGTGCCGGCCCGGTATCGGCTGCAGGCAAAGCTAGTCTGACACCTCTTTCCAGCGACTGATTTCCGCTGCGCGCCTTGCGTCCCGGGCGCCAGGGCGTGCAGTTGGCAATGTGCGCTGGATCAGCGCTGACCTTTAGCGTCGTGAGCGCTGCTTCCTGCGACCGCGTCCAGCGGCAGGGGCGCCAGCAGGGCCGTCTCGGCCACCATGTCGGCAACCCGCTCATTGAGATCCTGCACGGCCTGCAGGACAGCGCGAACATCCGCATCGTCGCAGTCCACCGTGTCCAGCCGCCTGGCGTTTTCCTGTAGCTGGCGATGCAGGTCAAGCAGCGCCTCGCGGGCGTGGCTCTGGGGATCAGGGTGCATAAGGGGTCTTGGCCTCGACTCTGGGGTGATAGCTCAGAGCCACTATGTCGTGGCTTTTTTGATATCGCAATAAAGATTAATTCGATATCAATGCAGGGCGACGAGTGGGGACGCCGATTAGGCGAATTGGCTGCCGAGGCCGAGCGTCCGGGGAGGCGAGCTGCGGCTTTGCAGCTGATCCGCTACCGATGGCAGTGGAAGGCGTATCCGAATCGCCACAAGAGGGTTGGATGCGTCTTCCAAGATCTCCAGCCCAAGGTGCCACGCCTGAGCCTGAGGGGGCACCAAATGGGGCAGCTGCGCCTGTTCCAGCACGCGGTCTACCGGGAGCGGAGCCTCAAGCTACGGCCGGGTAGCCTGAGGCGCTCCGTATCGCCGACCGCGTCGCCTTGGCTTCAGTAACCCGCCACCAGGCCGTCCTTGCGCGGATCGGAGCCGCCCACGTAGCCGCCGGCAACGCGCTGGATGATCTGGGCGCCGCCGAAGGCGAATACGCCGGAGGGCTCTTCCACGGTCACCTCGTGGCCCAGGGTCCGCAACGCCGCCAGGGTGGCCGGGTCCAGGCTGCTTTCCACCGCGACCCGGCGGCCGCCTTCGAGGCGCCAGCGCGGTGCGTCGGCGGCGGCCTGGGGATTCTGCCGGTACTTGAGGATGCGCAGCATCAGCTGCAGGTGCCCCTGGGCCTGCATCGGGCCGCCCATCAGGCCGAAGGCCATCAGCGGGGTGCCATCGGCATTCATGGCGAAGCCGGGGATGATGGTGTGGAAGGGCCGCTTGCCTGGCGCCACGCTGTTGACGTGATCCGGCGCCAGGGTGAAGCCGGCGCCGCGATTCTGCAGGCTGATGCCGGTGCCCGGCACCACCACGCCCGAGCCGAAGCCCATGTAGTTGGACTGGATGAAGGAAATCATCATGCCGCTGTCGTCGGCCGCGGACAGGCAGACGGTGCCGCCGGGGCGCGGGGCGCCATAGCCGGGATCGCCGGCACGTGGCCCGAGCAACTCGGCGCGTTCGCGCAGGTAGGCCGGGTCCAGCAGGTGCTCGGCCTGGATGCGCATGTGCGCGGAGTCGGTGACGTGCTGGTAGAGATCGGCCAGCCCCAGCTTCATGGCTTCGATGGATCTGTGCAGGGTCGCGGGGCTGTCCACGGGATCCGCGCCGATGCCGGCGGCCTCCAGGATACCCAGGCCGGCGAGGGTGGCGATGCCCTGGCCATTGGGAGGCAACTCGTGCACCACGGCGCCGGCGAAGGGCACCGAGAGGGTATCGATCCAGTCGGCCCGGTGGGCGCGCAGGTCTTCCTCGTCCAGCACCGCGCCGTGTTCGCGGGCATGCCGGGCCATGGCCTGGGCCAGTTCGCCCTGGTAGAAGGCGGCGCCTTCGCTTGCGGCGATGGCCTCCAGGGTCCGCGCATGATCGGGCAGGCGCACCAGGGTGCCGGCGCGGGGTACGCCGTTGGCCAGGAAGCAGGCGGCGAAACCGGGTTGGTCCTTGAGCTGCTCGGCGCCGCGCCGCCAGAGTTCGGCGATCACCGGGGTGAGCAGGAAGCCGTCGCGGGCATAGTGGATCGCCGGGCCGGCGAGGGTGGTCAGCGGCAGCTTGCCGTAACGCTGGGCCAGGGCGACCCAGGCGGAGACGGCGCCGGGCACCGTGACCGCGCCCCAGCCGCGGGCCGGCATGGCGCTCTGGCCGGCGAAGAACTCCGGGGTCCAGCCGCGCGGTGCGCGACCGGAGGCGTTGAGGCCCTGCACCTTC